>JALGTY010000264.1 GCA_029821145.1 Candidatus Zipacnadia bacterium | reverse complement strand
CCGGCCTTTCACGAACTCCTCGACCTTCTCATCGGGTGCGATGATGCCGTTTTTTCCGCCGGCTTCGATGGCCATATTGCAGACAGTGAAGCGGCCGGCCATCGGCAGATTCCCGATAGCCGAGCCGGCAAATTCCATTGCGCGGTACAGCGCGCCATCAACGCCGATCTGGCCGATAGTATACAGGATTATGTCCTTGCCGCCGACCCACCTGCCAAGCTCGCCCGCGATGACGAACTTCAGCGTCGCCGGCACGCGAAACCATGTCTCGCCGGTCGCCATCGCCGCGCCGGCATCCGAAGAGCCGACACCCGTCGAGAATGCGCCCAGCGCACCATAGGTGCAAGTGTGGCTGTCAGCGCCGATAACCACGTCACCGGGCAGTACCAGGCCCTTATCAGGCAAGATGATATGCTCGATACCGCTGCCGGCACCCTCGTAGTAGTTGGTCAAGTCTTGCTCGCGAGCGAACTCGCGCATCTGCTTGACTATCTGGGCGGTCTTGATGTCTTTGTTCGGCGTCGAATGATCGGCTACAAGGACGACCTTGTCGCAGTCGAATACCTCCGTCCCGCCCATATTGTGAAACTGCTCGATGGCGATCGGCGCGGTGATGTCATTTGCCAGCACCACGTCGAGCTTGCAGGTTACAAACTCACCCGGTCGCACGCTGTCTTTTCCAGCCGCCTTTGCCAGCAGTTTTTCAGTTATCGTCATGCCTGCAGACATAGCCTTGCCTCGCTACAATGATGTTTTCCGTGTCTTCGAAGCTGGTTGCGAAAAAACGCTCCCTTGCGGGAACGTATTGATGTCCAGCAACGATATTGTACATCAAACAGACCGTGCGGACAATACATTCCCCGTGGTTTGAGATTTTCCACAAGACGACCTGCGAAACGCATCATAGGCACAAGACAGCCACCCAGTCAAGCTGGCGGACGGTTCGGACGGTTCGGCCTGGCCCCTGGACAGACCTTCAAGGGGCCAAAGGGAGGGAACTCACGACCGATCTCTGACTTGCGCAGAGCAGCGAACGACGGGGCCCCAACCTCCGCTTCGGGGAAGCCGCGGGCCACTTCCGGACTATGGCAGAAACTTCTGAACTCACCCCCACGCCCTCGCAGTGTCACGGAGGGCTCTTGTCACGGTCTATATCGCGGGAGTTCTTCACTTGGATGGAGTGCTCGGGTTTCATTGTCCGCGTATTACCCGTCGCAGTTCGTCCAGCAACGTTTGTCGCCCGGTCTGCGGACACATGTAGGTCCAATGGGTCCAACCGTTGCAGGCCGGACTGCCAGCAACGAGGGCACCAACCTGGTGGATTGAGCCTTGGTAGCCGTTGGCAGAGATCGTGCCATCCGGGTTTATGACGGCTTCGACATCGAGTCGAGTGTGCTTGAGCCTATCACCGGGACGCAGCAATCCCTGTTGGATCAAGTGCTTGAGAGGGATGCGTTTCGGGGGTGAAGGGTCCTGGGTGTACTGCTTGAGCCATTCCTGAGACATTGGCTCGACTGCCTCAATTCGCCGCCGGGCCAGCTCGACGTATCGCTCTTCCTGCTCAATTCCAATCCAACGCCTACCCAAGCGCTTGGCCACCGCACCGGTCGTCCCCGTCCCAAAGAAAGGGTCAAGCACCACGTCACCCACACGTGTGCTGGCGACAATTACTCGTTCCAGCAAGGCCTCCGGCTTCTGCGTAGTGTGGGCTTTCTCGCCATTGATCCTAATCCGTTCGGCACCAGTACACAGCGGCAGTTCCCAGTCACTGCGCATCTGCTTCCCATCGTTATATAGCTTCATAGCATGGTGATTGAAGGTGTACTTCTTCTGCTCTTTTGACCTCTTGGCCCAGAGCAATGTCTCGTGGGCATTGGTCAAGCGCACGCCGCGGAAGTTGGGCATAGGGTTGGTCTTCACCCAGACGATGTCGTTGAGGGTCCAATACCCCAGGTCCATCATAACCTTGCCAACGCGGTAGATGTTGTGGTAGGTGCCAATGACCCAGATGGTGCCGGTGTCGGAGAGTACGTGTCGAGCCGCCTTTAGCCAAGCCTCGGTGAAGTCGTCGTAGGCTTCGAAACTCTTGAACTCGCTGCCTTCCTCGGTTCCGCCGAACTGGTCCCATTTATCGTCCACGGCATCCACCTTGGTCATGTTAGGACGCCAGAGCTCACCCTCAAGCTGGAGATTATAGGGCGGGTCGGCAAAAATGCAGTCTGCAATCTGCCGTGGCAATGCACTCATGATCTCAACGCAATCGCCCTTGATCACTTCGTTCTCCATCGAACGGCAGCCCCTATCTCAACCTGTCCTTGGTCTCGGCGGCTGGGATGTTAACCTGCTATAGACCGAAGATACACAATGCCTCGCCATTTGCAGCCCCCAAGGCAAGAGGCTGACTCATTCGTGGTGCTGAGCTCTTCGGATGGTGAGCATGGCCCTGCATATATCTAAGTCCACCAGAGTCGCTGCTGACCACGCCGCAACATGGCCAGAACGACTGACCTGCGCCACTGGGGCTCGTTGACCTATGTACTAAGGACCTGCAGAGGAATAGCGGATGGCCCAACAAGTGAAGTTCGGCATGTATCTGCTACCCTTGGCGGTAAAATTCAGTTGCCACGGGGTACAGCGTCACGGAAAAAACTGTCCCCTTATGGGAGCGGGCCGCTGAGACTCTCGCGGACGGCTCTGTGCTCGGAGCTTACAGGTCGTCGCCGGTCGCGGCGCTCTCTATGTGCTTGATGCTCCCGACCTTGTTCTTCTCCGCCCATTCGACGATCAGCAAATCCACGCGCAGGTTGCAGTCAAAGCGCCGCTTGTGTTTGGCATACTGCTTGAGCAGCCGCACCAGCTTGCTGCGTTTGTCGGAGGACAGCGATTCTGCGGGCGTCAACTCGCCTGCGGGATACGACTTGACCTCGACGGCGATGAGGGTATTGTCGCGGAAGGCCACGATGTCGAGTTCGCCGCGTCTGCCCGGTGCCCACCAGTTGGTCTCAAGTATCTGGTAGCCGCGCTTTTCCAGGTACCAGCGCCCGATGCTCTCGCCGCGGTCGCCGATCTCGCGAGTGGAAGGATCCGCAGCGTCGCCGGTGCCTTCCCACCCAGGCATGCGCTCACGTACGAACCTCGTCAGCCACGATCCTATGGCGTGCCACACACACGCCGGCCGGTCTGGGCAATCGTCTTTGTTTGCCGACATTTGCCTGCCAAATGACGGAGCGTTATGTTACTCTTCAGGCGCTGGCGGCTCGGGGACTAAGCCCCTCTGCACCAGGTCTTTATACATCTTCTCTGCCTCGCCCGGGGTGTCGGCCGGGCCGATGGCAAACTTCATCTCCACGAATTCGTCGGTTTTCAGCTTGGTGGACGGCGAATGTATTATCATGGTGTCAAATCTGCTCTGGGTGAACTTGCAGTCGCATGCCCATAGCAGGCCCGGCTGGCCCTCGCTGCGCGGCGCCAGCCACACCCAGCCGACCTTGCCCACCTCGATATACTTGTCTTGAGCGACCCCCTCCCATTCCTGCTTGCCCTGGGTCGGTGTGACGAAGTAGGCACCCGGCAGCCAGCCCCAGAAGAAATTCCCACCAGCTTCGTTCTCGCCGAGGTTGTAGAGGCGACTGGTGACCAGGAGGCACGGCGTATCAGGCCGGATTGTCAGTTCGTACTCGATCCGCGCCCTGCCCTCGGGAACGGCCTGCTGCTTGTCGTCCTGGAGACGCGTGGACTTGATAAGGACCGTCTTTGCTTCTGCGGTATCCTCGATCACCGCCACGTCGGTCAGTTCAGCAGGATACACCCAGCCGGCCAGGGAGCCGGTCAGATAGACCTGCATCCCGCCGGGGAGCGCGAGCTGTTTGCTGACACCGAGCTCGAAGCTGAAGCTGCCGGCACTGTTGGCCAGCGATATGCTCTGCATGTCGTCGCTGACCGATATACCCACGAGGGTAAAGCTCACAGGCCAGGACCGCGCGTTGCCCAGCGGAGCCAGGTCGGTGAGCTTTAGCGTTCCTTCGTAGCTGCCGGCTTTCAGGCCCGACATCTTCACCATCAGCCGCCCGGAGGTCTTGGGCGGGCCGAGACCACTCGTATCAACATCCACCTTTGCCCCGAGCGCGTCGGCCAGACTGAAGCTGACAGCGGCGGCAGATATGGGGTTCTTGTCGTCCTTGATGCCGACAATCACCTCCGCTGTATCACTAGTCAGGCAGCCCAGGTGAAGAGTGTCAGTGGAGACTGGCCGGGAGGTGCCATTGATCTTCAATCCGCTCAACTGCGGCGGCGTGGTGTCATCCAGCACCATCCATTTGGGCTTGTTGACAACGAGGATAGCTTCGCCACTGGGCGCGATCTGCGGGCCGATTTCGATCTGCAGCCGCCCGTCTTTTACCGGAGCCTCCATGCTCGCCCAGGATCCGTCAGCCGCGCGGTAATAAACCTTGTCACAGTAGCCCGCTGCAACAGCCAGGCACAAAACGAGCAGCGTCACGCCAAGCTTTTTCATGGACTCATTCACCCTTTTCGACTGGTGTGACCAGGCCCTTTGCGACCAGGTCCTCGTATATCTTCTCCGCCTCGCCGGGGGTATCGGCCGGTGCGAACACCAGCTTCATCTCGACGAATTCGCCAGGCTTGGTCGTGCCTCCGCTGCCGTACAACAGGATGCTGCCACCCATGAATTCGCCGAACTTGTCGGCCGAGGCCCACAGCAGACCGGGTTGCCCTTCCGCCCTGGGGGCCAGCCACAGCCAGCCCACTTTCCCGATGCTGCTGTACCTGTCCTTGCCCTTACCGCTGCTCCATTCCTGCTTACCCTCAGGGGTGAAATAGTGGGGACAGCCCAGCCAACCCCAGTTAGGGCT
>JALGTY010000263.1 GCA_029821145.1 Candidatus Zipacnadia bacterium | reverse complement strand
AGGGTTATCTGGACCGGCGCGTTGGCAGTTATCTTGAAGGCCTGCAAGGTGAATTGTCCGGCTGCACAGGCGGTGCCAGCCGCCAACATAGCGATGACAATGAGAGACACGATGCTATTGGCCGCTATTCTCACGGAAATAGCCTCCTTCAGTTTGCCACGCCACTGCTGATACGCCGTCTCGACGGCTTCTATGCGACATTTCGATATTCGAGGCAGTGACACCTGCCTGTTTGCGCAGTTCGCGTAAAGAAAGGGTAACTGCTCACCTTGGCGTGTTAGAAGAGCGGACAGGCAAGGCAGCAGGCCGCGGTCCACCCCCAAAACTTTATCCTGGAGGACAGGCATCCCTGCCTGTCCATGCCGTTGCTGTTCCGAAAGGCCTCGACAGGCTAGGAAGCCTGTCGTCCAGGAAGGCTAGCAAGAAGGGCCGTGCCACTCTAACAAACCTGAAAGACAGGCGTCCTCGCCTCTCCATTTCCTTTGCAGGCCACAAGGTGAGTAATTACACCTTATGATACGTCGAACATGCGAACCATGCAGACGGCAAGCAAGCCGCACGCCAGGATGCCGCACAGGATCGAGGCTCCGATGATTCCGAAAAGGGGCACGAGTAGAGCGCCGGCGATCACAGCGCCCGAGCTCGCGCCGAGTAGATCAGCCGCATACATCGCCGCAGCGACCGGCCCGCGCTCCTGCGGCTCGCCCGCGGCCTCGGTAGCCAACGGGAATTGAACTCCCACTAAGGCACCCAGGAACATGGATATAGCGAAGAAGGCGCCGGCCAGGGACCAAGTTGAGCCTGCGGGCGCGATGGCGGTAATTGCGCGAATAATGAGAGTGAAGGCAAAACCAGTGGCAGCCAGGATGACCAGGGCCAGGCATAGATTGCGCAAGGCCGCCTGCGCCGTGGCATTGCGGCCTACCAGCCGGCCCGCAAACAATCCGCCAGCGGCAAGGCCCACCATGAAAGCGCCGCTGAGTACGCCGATGAGGCTGTAGATGTGGCCAACATAGACCTGAAATGCATAAAGCACCGCCAACTGCAAGACCATGCCAATGAACCCGGTGCCGGCTATGGCGACAGGTACGGCGAAGCGCCGCAGCGACCTGAATACCCCGACGAGGCCGACCAGGAGCAGACTGGCGGCAATCGTGGCGGACAGTATCAGGGACCATGGGAGGCCCGCTGCTGCCTGCAGAAGCTTTGCCGCGAATTGATGAAACTGGCGCATGGCATAGATCTGATTGTAGAAATAGGCGATGGGACGCAGGTCGGTGTTGAGCGGCGACGCGGGGAATTTGTCGAGTTGGTCGCGGACGAATGCGATGTTCATCGGCTCCAGGCGGTCGTATATCACGGATTCCCAGAATGGCGCGCTGACATTGCGCTCGGCTAAACGCCGCAGCATCTCATCAGGGGCCTCGGTCATATAGTCACTGTCAGGGCCGATGGCCGCGTAAAGGTTGTAGCCAGGCATCAGCACGACACGTTTGGCAGGCCCGATTGCCGGAGCGGCCAGGAGGGTGGTGTTGAGCCGGAGGAGGTCGGCGCTGTAGTACGTCTGGGTTCCCGGAAGCTGCAGGCCGATGACGGTATCGGGTGAGCGGGCAACTATCTGTTCGAAGCACTCGCGGGTGTAATAACGATTGACCAGCGCAGTTAGGGGAGGGGGCAGAGCAATGATGGCCACGTCCCAGCCTGTGGCGTCCGGGTCGCGGCTAGTGCTGCGCAGGTACGTTCGGAGGTCGTGACGCCAGATGTGCACTTTGCCGGCAGGGAGAACGCCACGATAGTCGGCATAGATACGCAACAGCCCCGGGTCCAGCTCAAAATAGTCAACCCGCTCAAGGTCGTACTTGGTGACCTCCTCGATGGCTCCGACACCCAAGCCGCCCACAAGCATCACACGGCGCGGATTGGGATGCTGGAGCATCGTGAAGTGAACCAGTAACTGAATGTCGGGCATGGTCTCGGTGTAGGCGGCTGGCTGGCCGCTAATGAAGAAGACCTTGCCTGCCTTGCCGTGGCGGGCTACCACGATGTTGCTCTGCAAGGTGTCAACATTCGCCAGTAGCTCGTAGCCGCGCCAACGGACGCTGAGCGTGTAGTCATCAAGTGCACCAGCAGCCTGTACGGCCGGTGCGGCGAGTAGGATGACGGCGATGGTGCATAGCCGAGCGACAGCAGCGCGGCGGGCCGGCAATAGCAGTGTCCATAGCACCAGCGCGGAAAACAGCGCCACGAGGCCGGCGGCAGCTACAGCAGTGTATGGGTCGAGGCGGGTGGTGAGGAAATAAGCGGCCGCTGAGCCGCCGACAAGATGGCCGGCTGCGTCAACAGCGTACGAGCGTGCGATAACGGAGCTGTCGCGGCGGAGAGTTGCGTACAGCGAGATGGCTGCTCCGAATTGCGCCTCGACGATGAACGCTGCCGGGAAAGTCGCGAGGAAGGTGAGGGAGAGGATCTGCACGAGGCCGAACATCTCGCCGCGCTGGGCTGCAAAGATACCAGGAAGACGTAGAAAAAGCTCGGGGCTGACGCGGATCAGAGCGATGGCTGAGAGCGATGCCAGAAGACCAAAGCACGCCAGCAGAGCGACACGCGCGCCGGTGCGGGTGATGTCACTGTCGGCCTTGGCCTGGCGACCGGCCCACCAGCAGCCCAACGCCCCGCTGAACAGCCATACTCCGAGGATGATGCCGACGGTCAACTCACTGCCGGAACAGACCGCCAGCAACTGGCGGATAAGCACCACCTGGATGATGCCACAGCACACGCCAATAGCAAGAATGTTGCAGGCTACAGGCCATGCGGGGCGCGAGTCACTGATTGCCGACGCTTCTTGGGTCATGTGCGAAGGTATTGTACATCAACATTGCCGGGTCGTGCGCGGCCTTATTGCGAAAAAGGGCCGCGGATCGCCGCGGCCCTGCTAAGGTCTGGTGGACGGAAAGGGGTTCGAACCCTCGACCTCATCCGTGCGAGGGATGCGCTCTCCCAACTGAGCTATCCGCCCATGGTGCCCTAATTGTAGTAGCAGATTCGCATTCAGTCAAGTCTGAGGGAGATTTGGGTGCGAGTGCTTCAGAGGGACTCACAGGCTGGGCTTCGACAAGCTCAGCCCCTACGGGAAAGTCCCGGCTTCGCCAAAGCTATGGTGTGCAAGCTTAAGCCACGCGGTAGGGGCTGGCAGGGCCGCGGGCCGGGCTCACGTCGGACAGACAACGTCCGCCGTTCGGCCGGCCCCTCCGACGGCTACGACAACGGTAACAACGGAGACCCAGGGCGCACGCCGTGCGTCCCTACAACACCCCATTTGCGTGCTACCTGGACGACAGGCTTCCTAGCCTGTCGAGGCCTCTCCGAACAGCGACGGCATGGACAGGCAGGGATGCCTGTCCTCCAGGGCGGATATTGATGATGGAGCTATTCTTTGAGCTCTAGCTCCACGTCATCGTAGTATGTGGTTCCGTGTGCGCTGCTGCGGAGATAGATGTAGATTCTATTCGCGCCGCCCTTCATCGTGAATTCCCATTCGAAAGGCGTCCAGTCCTCAACCGGGGGAAATTGCTCTCCCTCGTACTGGATGTTCTGTCCGTCGGCCAGCGCGTACAATAGCACGCCGGCATTGGTGGCGTCGCTCTTGTAGTAGCCCGAGAACACGTATGTCTTGCCGGGAACCAGAGGTGGCTGCTGGCGGGCAAGCAGACTACAACTCCCGGCAATGCCGGTGATCTTGAGGGCATTGCCGCTGCGTCCAGCGCCCCTGGCTGCGGAGAATTCGTACTTGGTATCCTGCGACAGGGACCAGGCATCCGAATACCAGTGCTTGGCAGTGCCGTCGCCGGCCACCTGCTCAAAGTCCCCGTTCTTGACGAGAGGGATGGTGTCGAAAGATAACTGCAGCGTCAGTGTATTGCGGGTGGGTGTGGCATCGGGAACCGTCACCACCAGGGCGTGCTTGGCTCGTTGCAGAGTGCCGGGAGTGATGACGATATCGGCATAGCGACCGTTCTCGCTCTGGTCAACTCGCACCGAGCCACCGTACGCAGCCGGATCCTTGTCATCAATCAATACCCGAATATGATCGGCAGCAATCGGATTCAATCTATCGGCGACCGTAATAGTAATATCCGTCGGCGTCCCAGCCAGATGGCCCACGTCCATCACCTCCGCACTGGGCTTGACCGGTGTTGTGTCCAGACTGATAGCTCTGGCGACTGGCGGCTCGGGGTCCGGCAGCACGAGCCACTCCGGCCGCACCAGGAGAACAACGCAACGACCAAGACCGTCCTGAGGGAGAGAGAACTCCACACCCGTGCCAGTTTTCTGGAAAGGGAGGTCTTTCCAGGTGCCTTCGCTATTGAGATATGCCGGCTTGCTCACGGGCTCTTTGGGAACCATCTGGATTTTCGCCGGTACTCGGGCGGTTATCGTCAACAAGTGGAGTTCGTAGTCGGTGGCCATGCCCGGCCGACCGAACAGCACTGCTGCACAGATCAAGACCACTACGTGGATGCGTGACATGTAAAACACCCGCTTTTGGAATGTTTGCAGGTAACAGTTGCTCAGTGACAGATTGTCAGTAGTGCATAGGGGATGAATTGACGCCATTTCTCCAGCTTTTTTACAGTGGCACGCCCCTCTTTGCTAGCCTTCCTGGACGACAGGCTTCCGAGCCTGTCGAGACCTCTCCGAAGAGCGACAGCATGGACAGGCAAGGATGCCTGTCCTCCAGGATAAATACTGGGGCAGGTCGCCACCTGCTGCCTTGCCTGTGCGCCTTCCTACGCCTCCAAGTTGAAGAGTTACCCGGTGTCTTCCGGCTCGGGCATCGGGACGAAACGCTCCAGACATTCATCGTGCTTCTGGCGAAGTGC
>JALGTY010000262.1 GCA_029821145.1 Candidatus Zipacnadia bacterium | reverse complement strand
GAGCGTGTCCATATCCTCAATGCGGCGGATTTCGTCGGCGGTCTCGGTGCGCTTGCGGAGCGCGTCCCGCGTGACCAGCGCAATGGCACCGGTCTCCTCATCCCGCTCAAGCCGCCTAGCCTCAGTGCGCGCCTGCTTGCTGATCTCACGCAGGGCGGCAGTCACCTGCTTGTCGGGGTCTTTGCGCCCCCAGGCATTGGCGGGATATTCGCCCAAGTCCTCGGTCCAGCAGCCGATCAGCGAGTTGCCGCACTTGAGCTTGTGGTCTAGGAACTCAAACGGGCGGCCCTCGGCCATCGTAATCAGCCACAGCGACATCTTGGCCAGCTCTACGGCCAGCGGGTTGATGTCCACCCCGTACAGACAGTGCTCGGCGACAAAGCGCCGCGCCCAGGTCAGCGCCTCCTCATGGTCCTCAGGCAGCAGGATCTCACCCGGCGCGCTCGCGGACGGCTCGCCATAGGGCAAAGTGATCTTGCTGTCGGGGTGCTCAGCGGCCAGCAGGTCCCAACTCTCCACCAGCCGCTCGGCCAAGTACCGGCAGGCCTGCACAAGGAACGCCCCCGAGCCCATAGCCGGATCGCAAACCTTCAGGTCGAGTATCTCGCGTGGAGATTTGACCCGTCGCTCGTCACCCTCGCCTTCATAGACCAGCGGCTCGAGAGTGCGCTCGCAGATGAAAGAGGTAATCCACTTGGGGGTGTAATACACGCCCTGACCCTTGCGCAGGCCGGACTCGTGCGCCACGTACAGGTGTCCGGCGGGGATCGTGGCCTCGATGTCCACGTACCTGCGATGAGGCAGAAGCTGCTGGTAGAGCTCATCGCTCATGCCGGGCGGCTGGTCAGGCAGGTCGGCGCCGTCCAGCGCGGCAGGTGCCAGAGCCTTCTCCGTCTGCTTTTCGGTGAAGCCGGTCTGTTGCTTGACGTAGTCGGGCAACTGTTCAGGCGACTGGCTCTCCATCTCGGCCAGAGGGCGCATGGTCTGGTCGCTGCCCCGGAAGACTGCCAGCGTCTGCTCCGCCGGGGCACGCTTGGCGGTGTAGGCGATCAGCCCCTCGTAGACAGTGCCAATCTGCTCGATGTCCAGGGAGCTGTAGCTCAGCCGGTGCAGCCCGGT
Organism: Candidatus Zipacnadia bacterium; assembly: GCA_029821145.1. Taxonomy (GTDB): domain Bacteria; phylum Armatimonadota; class Zipacnadia; order Zipacnadales; family UBA11051; genus UBA11051. The sequence continues at coordinate 5,508 of JALGTY010000262.1, read as the reverse complement.
CTGTCCGGCGACTTTGGCGCGGGCGAACAGCAGCTTATGCAGTACCGTGTGGATGAGGTGGTTGCTGATGCGCAGCCGCCGCTCCTCCAGCGCGGGGAACCGCTGGGGATCGAACAGCTTGCCCCCGTAGGGGATGAGGTTGAGGTCGGGGTGCGGGCAGCCCTCATAAACCAGCCGGAAGGTCGCCAGCAGTCGGGGATAGGCGTCAAAGGTGGTAGCCATCGTCTCGGGGCGCTCAGCGCGCTGCCGCGACAGCTCGGTCCACAGGTGGGTGACGCCGTAGGCCTGGTCGTAGAGGACCTCGCCGTGGGGAAGCAGGTAGTTCTCCTCGGCATACAGCAGAAAGACCAGCCGCATCATGAAGAAGAGGCCCATCTGGTAGATCTCTGCATGCTCCATCTCGCGGAGCAGCTCGCCGGCACTGTCCTGATCGCAGCGGTCAATCCCCCGCAGCAGTACCTCCAGAGCCTGCCGGACCTGATCGCCCAGTTGGTCGGTAAGCTCAAGCTGCTTATCCTGGCTGTCGTCAACCAGCGTGCCCAGTCGCTGCTTCTCGTCCCCAATGAATCGCTCAGCACGCAGCAGTGTGTAGAAGCCGTTTAGGGTCGACTTTTCGTCCGCCCAGTCTTTGCCCTGCCAGGAAAGATAAGCAGGATTCATGCCCGGCAGCGAAGCCACCAGCCGGAACTCCCAACCGTTGGTAACCAGACCCAGCTTGTGGCCGGTCTCGCGTAGCAATCGGGCGTGCTTGACGTACGGGCTGGCCCGCCAAGTACCGGTCGCCGTTTCCTTGGCGTCAAGTGATTGGTCGGAGGGGACAATGTTGACCAGAAGCTGCGAGTTGCCCTCTTCGTCCACCAGCACCCGTTGCGGCCGCAGCACCTGCTGGTACTCGGCCAAGGCGTGCGTGGCGGACTCGGGGATGCGGGGGTGTTTGAGCCAGTGCCCCCCAGCCTCCAGCAACTCGTCGAGAATGAAGTCTATCCACTGTGTTGGGGCGTCAGTACGGTCTTGCTCGACGCCGATGTTGAAGCGCTGCCAGGCCAGCTCGAACTTGCGCTGCACACGCTCACCGACCGACTCGGGCCCTTCGGGAAAGGCGGCCCCCAAAACCGGCTGGGAGACGACCAGCCCGGACTCCTGGACGAGATCCAGCCACTCGTGATTGCCAGAGTTAGCGGCGCGCACTACTCACCGCTCCTCTCGGCCACCAGTGAGTCAGGCAAGAGGTACATGATTCCAAGCGGGAAGATGCGCAGGCTCTTGAGCTTGTAGCGCTCTCGGGCCGCATCTGGCTCGGTTTCCCGGTCGCGCTGCAGTTGTTCCTCCCGCCGCCGTAGCCAGCTCTCGTCTTCTTCGTATTGGGCCAGTTCCTCACCGTCGAAGAGGCGCAATTGGGCCGCCTCGCGCTCCTTCTTGATGTCCTTGAGGCGTTTGCGGATCTCACGCAATCGTTCACTAATGAGTTGGCGAATCTGGGTGACCACTTTCTCGGCGCGCTTGTCCAGCGCTGTCTCGATCCGCTCAGTCTCGGCCTGCTCGAGCTCGCCGAACATCTTCTCGAGGGCCGCCTGGTGGAACGGGAACAGCTGGCGCAGATCGTCACCAACTGATTTGGGGATTGACTGGTGGTCGGCATTTGTATCAATGAGTTGGCTGAGTAGCTCGGCGTCTATCGGTTGCAGGTCGCGTTCGTCAATCCAGCCGCCGAGGCGGACTAGCTCCTCATGGAGCCGCTCGCCCTGACTGCTTACTGCTACCGCGCGCCCATACGCCACGAGTGCTGGCTTGGGCAGTTCCTTGTGGGGCAGAACACGGTAGCTGGTGCGATGCAGCTTCTGGCCCGATGTGGTCAGCTGCTCCCACAGGAACGAACGGAAGACGCTCGTCGCACGCTTCATCAGCGGGTGCCCCAGGTGAATCAGTGCGACGTCTCTACGATCCTTGGCGACGTCGGGATCAAAGGCCAGATGCAGGCGGGCGCCGTGCTCGTTGAGCAGATACTGGCGAGAGTCGTGCCAACTGGTGGGCAGGTTACGCAGGTCGTATGCCTTGCCGGATAGGTCGCCGTGCTCGATCGGCGCCAGCCCCAAATGACCATTGAGCTTAAGTGCCTCATCAAGGGCTTGCGCCATCGTGTCGGGGTAGAGGTCCATTGCCCGGCGGGTGGTGAGCAGGTCATCCTGGATCGTGCGGGCCTGCTCTTTGGCCCATACTTCAGCGCGCAGTTCGGCCTCCTGTCGCTGCACCCGATCGGTGGGGTCTTCAATCCTGTCGCGCTGTCGCAGAATGGCCTTCTCCACCTGGGAGGCGATTACATCACCGACGGCGCCAAGGTCAGCCCGCTGCGTCCGCACCTTATCCACCACCACCTCCAGGAAGCGCTGGTCGGCGTTATTGGTGTAATGAAAGTGCCAGCAGTACACGTCCTTGGCTTTTTGCCCGTGGCGGTCGACGCGCCCGTTACGCTGCGCCATGCGGTTGGGATTCCAGGGGATCTCGCAGTGGATCACGTGCCGGCAGTGGTTCTGGAGGTTAAGACCCTCGGAAGCTGCATCGGTGCCGAGAAGAATGCGCACCGGGTTCTCTGAGCTGGGCGGTGATTGGAAGGCAGCCTTCACCCGTTCGCGCTCAGATTCACGCATGCCGCCGGCGAGGATGATAACTTGGTCGTCCCAGCCCCGCTCGATGAGCAACTCGTGGAGATAGTCAAGGGTATCGCGGTATTCAGTGAACACTATCAACCGCTCGCTATTCCATTCCCCGCTCGGCCGTAGGTTCTCTTCAATCCAGGCAATCAGTTCTCTGGCTTTGCTGTCGGGCTTGTCAGCCAAGTCCTGGGCTGTGTCCGCCAGCCGTCGCAACCAACTGCGCTCTTCCCTAGTCAGGCTAACGAAGAACTGGGAGGCCTCCTGCAGGGCGGCGTCCTCGAACCGGGCCTTCTCATCGTCGTCATCCCAGTCTTCCTGCACCCGCTCCGCCAGCCGTTGGGTCAGCGCTGCATCAGGGGATTGTTCATCGGCCTCAGTGGTCTTCGTGTGGGTCTGCAGTGAGCGCCAAAACGCGTGTGGGCTTGACAAGAAGCGTTTCTTCAGCATCGTCAGAGCGAATTGTATGGCAAAGCGATCTTCGCGGGTTGCCCTCGCCATTCGGGACTCACAGTAGGAGTCCAAATCAGCGCACACTTGCGTCTCCCGATCGCCGAGTGTCACCGGAATAGGCTCAACGTGCCGCTCAGCGAACTTCCTACGCCCGAGACTATCGGTGATCTCATCTTTCAGACGCCGGATCATGATCAGGTCGAGCGCTTCCCGGTGTATCTCGGGTCCCCGGTTGAAACGCAGCGGATCAAGCATCTCTAACAGTGATGTGAAGCTTTCCGTGTAGCCGTTGTGCGGGGTCGCAGTGAGGAACAGCTTGTGCTCGAAGTGCGGGGTGATCTCGCGCAGCATTCGGGTGCGGTCGGAGTCTTGCACATAGATCTTGCGACCTGATGGCGAGCAGTTGTGGACCTCGTCAACGATGAGCAGATCCCAGTCGCGCAGTACACTGCCCGCCCTCTCCCGTTCGAGAGCTGCACGGAAGGTTTGCAGGCGATTGTCCTGTTTGAGGCCGTACTCGCGGCGCAGCGTCTGGATTTGGTCAGCATTGATAATCCGGAAAGGCAGGTGAAACTTGTCCTTCATTTCGTCCTGCCACTGGCGCTGCAATGAGGCGGGGCACACAATCAACACCCGGCGCACTCTCTGCCGGGAGATCAGCTCCTGCGTGACAAGTGCCGCTTCGATCGTCTTGCCTAGCCCCACGTCATCCGCGAGGAGCAGATTGACACGGCTCATCGGGAGAGCGCGGGCGACGGGTACCAATTGGTACTCCTCGAGCTCTATCGCGCCGCGGAAGGCAGCTTGCAGCGGACGACCGCCCAGCAGCGAACTGGCAGACCAGTCAATGGCATGCAGGAACGACTCGAATCGTTCAGGGCTATCCCAGTCCGTGGGTTCAGGAAGCTGGCTCGTGTCGTATACTTCGGGGTGGAGTTCGCGTTCCCAGATGACCTCAAGTCGTTTCCCGATCGTGTCATCGTCCAGGCATTCGAGGACAACCTTGTGCGTAAGACTGCCGTTGTCGTGGTGCTGGAAAACGTCGTCCACTACGAAATGACGGTTTCGCACCTGGACCAATTGGCCCTGTTCGGGTACCAGCATGACACAACCCTCCCCGCAGCGTGTGCTGATGACGACGGCCAGCACACGGTAGCGGCAGCACTATAGCCTCCATGTAGCTTCGCCGCTGCGGCGAGAAGTCCTTCTATGAGATGGCCTCAACGGCCCGCGGTGTTCCTGGTCGCGGCTTGCCCGGTAAACCGGGCAATGGCGCAGTGCTCTTGCCGCTGGCTGGATCAATGTATGAGATCCCATTTCCTGCTGCGCTGCTGTAGGCGCAGGTGTTAGCGCAGCGGCGGCGAACACATTACAATACGGTGCGAGCACACGTCGCGCTTGACCATCGACCGTGGGCCCCGGAAACCGCACAGCCGTGGCCTCCAGCTTCGGCTACGCCTCAGCTTCCGGCCCTGGCTGCAAGGGTGCTGGGACTAACATAGCAGGTGGTACCACCAATGGGGGCAGGCCAGCTGTGACCTTGCCCCCGAAAACGAGTCCAGGTGCAGTGTTAGTATTTGAGGAATCTGGGCTCAAAGGAGGCTAAGCAGATGAGCCAGAAAAGACACACACCGGAGCAGATCATTAACAAGTTGCCCTTCGGCTTTGCTCAGGGCGGTGAGCCTGCCGAACCGCGGCAGGCAGAGGTGGAGCTGGCGCGGGGAGCTACGGTGCCCCAGGCTTGCAAGAAGATCGGGGTAACCGATCAGACTTATTACCGATGGCGGGCCGAGTATGGAGGAATGCGGTTAGACCAGGCCAGGCGGCTGAAGCAACTGGAGAAAGAGAACAGCCAATTGAAGAAGCTATTGGCCGAGCAGGCGCTGGACAATGCCATTTTGAAGGAGGCGGCTGCGGGAAACTACTGAGCCCGGCCCGGCGCCGGGCAGCAGCAGCCCAGGTTAGGGAAGCGCTGGGCCGGGAAGTGGTCTCTGAGCGGCGCGCTTGTCGGGTGTTAGGCCAGCCGCGTTCAACCCAGCGACGGCAACCTACTACGCCTGACGAAGAGAAGCTATTGGTCAGGCGGATGGTGCAGCTATCTACACAATATGGCCGGTATGGATATCGCCGAATTACTGCCCTGTTACGGGCCGACGGCTGGCCGGTGAACCACAAGCGCATCGAGCGACTGTGGCGCCAGGAAGTACTGAAAGTGCCGCAAAAACAGCCTAAACGGCGGCGGTTATGGTTAAATGACGGCTCCTGTGTGCGACTGCGCCCGGCCTACCGGGACCATGTCTGGAGCTATGACTTCGTACATGCGCGGACCCATGACGGCAGAGCGTTTCGTCTGCTGACGATCATCGATGAATACAGTCGCGAATGTCTGGCCATCAAGGTAGCTCGA
>JALGTY010000261.1 GCA_029821145.1 Candidatus Zipacnadia bacterium | reverse complement strand
GGCTGCCCCACCTGCAGGTCATCTTCGTCACGGACGGCCAGGACCCTGTCGAACTCTACTTTGTCGCCGGCCTTGAGGCCGAGACTGTCCACCCGGATGACCTGTTCCGGCTCAACCTGATACTGCCTGCCACCGCTCTCAAATATAGCGTACATACCTCTGAAAACCCTTCTGCGAGCGCTTTCCAATGTCGGGCAGGATGCCCGACCTACGCGATAGTAAAATGCTCAAATCTGGCGCACATGCAGCCAAAAACCCTTCTGCAGGCGCTTCAAGCCCAACCGACTAAGATAAAGGTGGCCGACCTGGGCGGTCGGCCCCCTGTGTGATCAAGCACGCGTATTTTAGCCCTTTTGTGCCTGACCTGTCAACCTGCGCACTGCCGGTCCGGACGCTCTACTGGTCATCTCTCTTCTTGCGGAAATAGGTGCCACGCGAGCGGTCGGAGTTGCCACGCGAGCGGTCGGAGTTGCCACGCGAGCGGTCGCTCCTGCCACGCCGGTCGTTGCTCTCGCGGCCCCGACTGGAGCCGGAGCTGCCTTCCGGGCGCTCCTGAAGCGCCTTGAGGCTCACTCGGATCTTGCCTTCATCATCAACCTCAACTACCTTCACTTCGATTTCATCGCCCACTTTGACGACGTCTTCCACCTTGTTGACGTGCTCCCAGGCCATATCGCCGATGTGCAACCTGCCGTCGCGACCGGGTATAACCTCCACGAAGGCGGCATGCTCGGTAAGGGTAACGACTTTGCCGGTGATGACCTCGCCAACTTCCACGTCGCGGGTTATGTCGGCAATGATATCGCAAACTTTGGCGACGTTCTCAGCGTCTATGCCGAAGATGCGGACCGTTCCGTCATCTTCAACGTCTATATTGACATCATGGTCCGTCTGCAGGCCACGGATGTTCTTGCCGCCCGGGCCGATCACCAGGCCGATCTTGCTCACGTCAATGGACAGAGAAAGCATGCGCGGGGCGAAGGCGGAAAGCTCGGGCCGCGCCTCTGATATAACAGCGTTCATCTGCTCGAGTATGGCCAGACGCCCCTCCCTGCCTCTTTCCAGCGCTTCCTCCAGCACTTCCATTGGCAGACCGTGGGTCTTGGTATCCATCTGCATGCAGGTGACACCCTCGGCGGTGCCGGCGATCTTGAAATCCATGTAGCCCATGAAATCTTCAACGCCCTGCATGTCACTGAGCATCTTGTACTCGTCATCGCGACGAATCAGCCCCATAGCAACCCCGGCGACGGCGGCCTTAATCGGCACACCAGCGTCCATTAGTGCGAGGCTGCACCCACAGGCGGCTGCCATAGATGTCGAGGCGTTCGCCGACAACACCTCGGACACCAGCCGAACTGTATATGGGAATTCCTCCTCCGGAGGCAGTACACGCTCGATGGCCTTCTTGCCGATGCCACCGTGTCCTATCTCGCGCCGAGATGCGCCGCGCAGACCTTTGACTTCCCCGGTGGACAGCGGCGGGAAATTGTAGTGGTGCATGAAGCGCGAGTATTCTTCTTCCTCAAGTGTCCGCACCAGCTTCTGGTCCCGGTAAGCTCCCAGTGTGGTGGTGGTAAGCACCTGCGTCTCGCCACGGTTGAAAAGCCCGGAGCCGTGAACGCGAGGCAACAGGCCCACCTCGCAACTGACCGCCCGCATTTCATCCAGCCGCCGGCCATCCACGCGGAGGCCTTGCTCGAACGCCAGATCCTGCAGACGGGCCTTGATCACATCCTCAAAGACCTCATGCACATCCGACTCAAGGGCCTCGTGGCCCTGCTCGGTGAGCGCCCCGATGGCCTCATTCTGCAACTCCGCCAGCGTGCTGTCGCGGTCGCTCTTGTCGGCCATTGCCAGCGCCTCGAAGATGCGGTCCTTGAGCTCGGAGTTGATGAACTCAACAACTTCCTCTCGCGGCTCCCACAGCGGGAAATCGCCTTTGGGTTTGCCGGCCTTTTCGCGGAGCTGCTCTATGGCCTCAATCACGGGCGTGCATGCATCGTAGCCCAGCTTCATGCCCTCCCGTATTACTTGCTCGCCAACCGCGTTGCCTCCCATCTCGATCTGCACGATGCCCTCGCGGGTGCCGGCTACCAGCAGGTCCATGTCGGCCTCTTGGAGTGCTTCAAAGGCGGGATTCAGGACCAGTTCCCCGTCTATCTGTGCAACACGAACAGCACCAAACGGCCCATGAAAGGGGATGCTGGAGATGTGCATGCCCGCAGAGGCGGCGATCATGCTGATTACGTCAACCGAGCTATCCGCCTCGACTGACAGCGGCAGCACGATAATCTGCATGTCATTCCGCATCCCTGCCGGGATCAGCGGTCGGATCGGACGGTCTATCTTGCGACAGGTGAGGATAGCGTCTTCGGAGGGGCGGCCTTCACGCTTGAAGAATCCGCCCGGGATCCGCCCCACAGAGTACATCTTCTCCTCGAAGTCAACTCTCAGGGGCATGAACGGCATGTCAGTGGGTTTGTCGGTGACGTTGACCGCGGCGAGAACTACGGTATCTCCGTACGTTGCAACGACCGCGGCGTCGGACTGGTTGGCGAGTCGCCCTACTTCCAGCTTCAGCGGACGACCCGCAAAGTCTGTGGTTACTTCCTGTAACATATTCAGTTTTCCTCTCCGGCAGTCTGCCGAGAGGCCGAGCCGCGATAAGAGAGGGAAGCAGAGAAAATAGGGGCCGGCACAGGGCCACTCCCCTGCTTTCTCTGATCCCCTGTCTTTCGAGTGGGAAGCATCATCCCACTCACAGCTTGGCTTCGACGGATTGGCCGTGTTTTTGAGATACAACTGTACTAAGGTAATCTCGGCCTTGAAACCCCACTCGCGCAATCAATAGCGCGACGACGTTTCAATAAGGTATCCGGTCGCGTGCCTCTACTGCTTCAACTTCCATGCCATCTCAGGCCGGTCGGCAACTAGCGCCTCAAGCCGAGGTCGGCAATCAGCGCGCGATAGCGCTCAGCGTCCTTGCTATGCAGATAGTTGAGCAACCTGCGGCGCTGCCCAACCATCTTGAGCAAGCCCCGCCGGGAATGGTGGTCAGTGTGATGTTCCTGCAAGTGGTTGGTCAGGTACTCTATGCGCCCGGTCAGCAGGGCTACTTGCACTTCGGGGGAGCCGGTGTCATTCTCACTGCGCCCGTATTTCCTGATGATCGCCGCTTTCTTGGTCTTTTCCAGAGGCATCTATGCGACCTCTTCCCATTTTTTCAGCACCCAGGGAACGAAAAAAATCCTGCGAGCTGGTCGCGCCTTGAAATAGTTGCACTGGCATTTGCGACATGCCCTTTGCCCGGGGCCGAACAACCGCCGGAGATGCGCATTGTCAAGCCGGGGGAGCGCGACAAGTACTATTCTAACATAACCGACCCGCCATGTAAAGCCGCTGACTATTATTGAGCCGAAAACGCCTGCCGAAATCAACGCGGGCAGGTGAAGTTCCTCGAAGCGGAGAATTGCTATGTATAGCATTACGCCAGTTCAGACAATCAGCCAATGTGTACCCGGGAGTGATCAACTTGGCCGAAGTAGTGTGTCTCGGGATTCTGGTAGCAGACGTCTATGGCCGGCCGATTGACGAATGGCCGGAGTGGGATCGCTTGAGCTTTGTTGAAGAGATGGGAATCGGCCTGGGAGGCTGCGCGGCCAATACCGGCCTAGCGCTGGTCAAGCTCGGCGTAGATACCGCGGTGATGGGCAAGGTGGGAGATGACGGGTTCGGCCGACTGGTGCGCCAGGCCATAGCCGACGGTGGCGCGGATTCAACAGGCGTGGTCGTGGACCCCGACGCACGCACCTCGGCGACGATGGTAATGATAAACTCTGCGGGCGAGCGGGCCTTTTTGCACCACTACGGTGCCAACGCCAAAGTCACGGTGCAAGATGTTGACATGAGCCTTGCCGAAGGCGCGAGAATATTTCACTGTGGCGGAGCACTGTTGATGCCCGGCTTCGACGGCGAACCGATGGCGCAGGTGCTCAAGACGGCCAAGGCCCAGGGGGCGACCACCTCTCTCGACACCGCCTGGGACCCCAGCGGCTTATGGATGGACACACTCGCACCGTGCCTGGAGCATACCCAACTGTTCCTACCCTCACTGGCCGAGGCACAGGAATTGACTGGCCTCAAAGTGCCCGGCGATGTTGCCGATGCGCTACTGGACCTGGGGATTGAAGTGGTGGCGCTCAAGATGGGCTCCGAGGGCTCTTATGTGGCCTCCCGCGACAAGGCGATCCAGGTGGATGCCTACGAGGTGCAGGTCATAGATGGCACCGGGGCCGGTGACGCCTACGTCGCAGGCTTCTTCCGAGCGCATCTGGCAGGTTGGGACCTGGAGCGCACGGCCAAGTTCGCCAGCGCTGTGGGCGCTTTGTGTACCACTGGCCTGGGCACAACCGCAGGCGTGCGCAGTTACCAACAGACCATCCAATTCCTCAATGAGTACGAGCCGAATTACTGGGACGACCTCTAACCCGAATTACTCACCAACGCGTGGGCACCCAGGCGTACCCACTCCTGATTCTCAGCTTCCAGCCCCAGGTCTCTGAAGCCATCACAGTATCTTACCTTACGCCGCTGAGCGAAAACAGCCCTATGCGCCTGCAAACGGCCTTTCCGCCTGATCTTACTCAACATATCACTTCGTTCACGAATAATACGGGCTAAGGGTCTTGGCGAGACTGTACTACTTGGTGTAGAATAGAAACCCCCAAACTAATTCGCTAGCAATCCCGAATAGAGGTATTGATATGAGTCTATTTGATCAAGTACAGGAAGCCCTCGAACAAGTTCGCCCCGCTCTGCAGCGGGACGGCGGTGACGTTGAACTGGTCGAGGTGAGTGATGATGGCAAAGTCAGCGTGCGGCTCCAGGGCCACTGCAAGGGCTGCCCCATGGCGCAGATGACGTTAGGCAATCTCATCGAGCGGGTCATCAAGGAACGGGTTTCCGAAGTTGAGAGTGTCGTCGCTGTGGACTAAGCTGAGGTTGGGAATCGGACAACTATGGGGGTAACATCTGACGTACTCAAGGCGCAAAGCGTCATCGTAGTATCAGACGTGCATGTAGATGAATGGGCGGAGGAAATCCCTCAACAACACGAAGAAAAACGCCAGGCTTTCCTGGAGTTCCTCCGCTGGGTCAAGGATGATAGCGGCGCACAGCACCTGATCATCAACGGTGACCTGGTGGACATTCCTCAAAAAGACGGCACCCCGCTCTTGCCGGCGTTTTTTGACATCTTCCACACGCTCATCGAGTTGTATCGGTCCGGGATCGGTATAAGCTACATTATCGGCAACCATGACTCCGGTATCCTCGGCTTCTCTTCCGACATTCGCCAGATCCCGCTGACGATAAACT
>JALGTY010000260.1 GCA_029821145.1 Candidatus Zipacnadia bacterium | reverse complement strand
CCTACGGGATGATTATTGTCGTGGCCGAGCGACGGGTTGAGAAAAGGCGCGGGCCGGGCTCAGGTGTGTTCGGCACAGCCGAACAGACCTTCGGCCGGCCCCTCCATTACGGCACAGGCAACGGCCCCTCCATTACGGCAAAGGCAACGGCGCCTACCCCCGAGACCTTCGGTCTCTGCCCCCTCCCGAGACGGGAGGGGGAGAACGGCGGCCCTCACCCCCGGCCCCTCTCCCGGAGGGAGAGGGGACAACGGCAACGAACAACGGAGTCGGGCAGGATGCCCGACCCACGCGACAATTATTGTCATGCCCCAGCCAGGGGATACGAAAGGCATTGCCAGGCTGGAAAGCCTGGCCCACGCGGTGAAGGAGGGCATGGGCCGGGCTCAGGTGTGTTCGGCACAGCCGAACAGACCTTCGGCCGGCCCCTCCATTACGGCAAAGGCAACGGCGGCCCCTCCATTACGGCAAAGGCAACGGCGCCTACCCCCGAGACCTTCGGTCTCTGCCCCCTCCCGAGACGGGAGGGGGAGAACGGCGGCCCTCACCCCCGGCCCCTCTCCCGAAACGGGAGAGGGGAGCAAGGCAACGGCGCCGGCGCGTTAATAGACCCCCTCGTTGTACGCTGTCTCGTACATCGCAATGATGTTCTCTACAGGAGTCACCGCCTGGAAGTTGTGGCACGGAGCTAGAATGTACCCGCCACCACTCCCAAGTGTCGCCAAACACCTCCGCGTCTCCACCAACACCTGCTCCACTGTCCCGAACGGCAATACCTCCTGATTGTCCACGCCGCCGTGAAAACACAGCCGATCTCCATACGTGGCCTTCAGCCAGCCCAGATCAATCGGCCCGCACTTGTATTGTATCGGGTTCAACACCGCTACCCCAAGGTCTATCAGCCTCGGGATAAGCTCCCACATGGCGCCGTCATCGTGGTGGAAGATGCGGATGCCGTGGTGACAAAACAGGTCGGCAAACCGCCTGTAATGGGCCAGAAAATACTCGTCAAACATCCCCACCGAGATCATCAGGTCGGTCTGCGTACCGAAGTCGTCGGTCAACTGTGATACGTCTATGAGGCCGCCGGCTGCCTCGAAGAGCCGCTCGGCGAATCCATAAAAGAACTCGCAAATGCGACCTATGATGGCGTGAGAAAGCTCCGGCTCTGCGGCCAGGTCCACCAGCGACTGCTCCAGCCCGCGCAGCAGGTTGTGGTAGTAGAACGGCGCGGTGTAGCCGGCCATGATGGCCCGGTCGCGGTTCTCTTCGCACTGCCGACGGATGGTCGAGAAATCAAACCAGTCGGGGCTGGGCCAGCGGTACTCGTCTAGCTCGGCGACGGTCTTGACATGGGCCAGCGGATAGTGGTACTGCTCCATGTAGATTCCAGTGTCGTACTGCATCGGCCGATTGCGCATGCCCCAGAAATTCTCCACGGTCCCGTCCGAGTACTGAGGGACCGGCGGGCCGATGTACTCCGGAGCGCAACTGGCAAATCCATCAATGTGCAGCCGCTCGCGGATGACCTGGTTGTCAGCGGTGCCGAAGTGAGCCTGCAGCTTCTCCCAGACCTCGCCCGTGGCCCATATATCCAACGGCACGCGGTCGGGTGTGCCCAGATCAATGGCGGTAAGTACGCGTTCGCGTGAAGTCATGGTGTCGTGTCTCACTCGCCTCTTGCCAGGGGACAGTCCCTGAAGGGACAGTCCCCTAGTCGTACCGGCCTCGTGTAGGGGGACAGTCCCCTGAACGTATAAGGGGCTATCCCCGCATGCAGCCTATTTCAAAGGGCAGCGTCTTGGTCGCCGGTGCGCTGTAGCCTGATTCGCCATATATTGGTGAATTCCCTGCAAGGTAGCAGGGCCGTCGTCGGCGAATACGATTGAACTACTTACTGTGTCCCTGACATGGCAGTGGCGGAGGCGCGATGAACGAGACGATTCTCAAGATTCTCAATTATCATCCTGACATGGACAAGCGGCTGGCGGAGTTGCTCAATGTCGGCTGGGCGAAGTTGCGTGAGCTTCCACTGCTTCACGCGGCCCGCGATAACTGGCCAATCGTGACCGATGAGCTGCCGGCGCAGTGGCGTGAATCGGGCCGCCTCAGCGAGGCCGGAACCTTTGTGGCTGAAGATGATGAGGGTAGCCTGGTCGCTGTTTTTTCTGCCAGTGCCGACGCAGGCGAGCAGGGCACTCTGCATTTCTTCTGTGTCATTCCCGACTACGCGGGGAGCGAGTACGGGCCGCGGACCCTGACTGCTGCCGAGGATTACCTGCGTGAGTGCGGCATGAACGCTGTGGTCACCGAACAGATCGATTCGCGCAGCCAAGAGCGCAACGACTTCCTGCGCGAGCACGGCTATTACGACCCTGAGCCCGATAATCAGAGCATGACGATGCTGCTGCGCCCCGAGGGCTACCGACTGCGTGAGGTTGTGCTGCCCGACGGCGGCTACCGGCTGGTGACCTGGCGCGATGAGTATCTACGCGATTGGCTGCGCATCAGGAATGCGGTTTTCGACGGTGAAGTCACCGAGCAGGGCTTTCTGGACGGTTTCCGCAGGCGCGAGTGCTTCGATCCCGACGCCTGGTTCTTCATGCGGCACAACGACGAATTCGTCGGCATCACCAACGCGGTGGTACGGCGCGAGCCGGACGGCTCCGTGCGCGGCGGCTATTTCACCGGCGTCGGCGTGCTTCCCGAGTACCGTGGCCGCAAACTCGGCGAGGCGCTGGTAACTGCGGCGTTGAATTACCTGGTAGAACGGGGCATCCGGCCCATCGCCCTCAACACCGAGCCCTTCCGCAAGGCGGCCATCGGGCTCTACGAGAAATTGGAGTTCGAGTTCGCCTCTTTCAACTACCGCTACCGCAAGGAGCTGTGAGGCCGGCCATCTCGCCGAGGCTCTCTGGGGCACTGCCACGGTTTACTGCTACTGTCATTTGTGATACCATTGAGGCCGAAGCCGGGCTCCGTCGGCCCGGCTGAGTTATGCCTTCCCGAGACTGCCTCATGCGCATTTTGCGAATCGCCTTTATCGCTTTCATAACCGGCTTTTCGGGCGCGATGATGCCCGGCCCGATGCTGGCTCTGACCATCGGCCAAGTTGCCGTGCTCGGCTTCTGGGCGGCCCCGGTGATCGTCGCCGGACACGCAGCCCTGGAGCTGCTGGTCGTAATCGGCCTGGTGTTGGGCCTGCGCGTGGTGCTGGCGAAGACGGCGGTGCGCGGCGCGATCGGCATACTCGGCGGCGCGGCACTCTTGTATATGGGCTACGACATGGTCCGCGGGGCTGCCGACCTGCAACTGGAAACAGGCAACGTGGCATCCATGCCCTGGGCCAAGCTGATGCTGGCCGGTGCGGCGGTCTGTATTGCGAATCCGTACTTCATCGCGTGGTGGGCTACCATCGGCGCCGGCCAGGTCGCCCACACCAACCCGCAGACCGTCGGCGAATATGTGGCATTTTACCTGGGCCATGAGCTGTCCGACCTGACCTGGTACTGCTTTGTGGCAGTTGTGGTTGTCCTGGGAAAACAGCGTTTGCAGCTCGGCTGGCTGATAGCCGCTTGCGGTGTTATTGTCATATTGCTGGGCATCTGGTTTATATATGCGGGAGTGAGGTTTGCAATTGGTCGGCAGGCAGAGGCGGAGAAGACCGCTGCTGATCGGCTCGGAGGTACGACACAGCACTGAATAGCGAACGCCAGGCGGGGACGGTCCCTGAAGGGACAGTCCCCTAGACGCGAAGCCCCTCCCGCCTTCGCTAAAGCTATGGCGGACAAGAAAGGCAACGTCGTCGGGCTGGAAAGCCCGACCTACGGGCAAGTGATTGGGAGCGCCGACGGCGGTAGCTACCTATCCGAAAGGCAACGGCAACAGGAAGAGAGTCGGGCTGGAAGCCCGACCCACGGGATAATTATTAGAAAGTCCGAGCTACGGGACAAGAAGGCAAGGGCCAAGGCACCCGGCCCGCCCGAGGTGAATAAGGATGGAGCAAAAGAAGTTGCGAATCGGTCTGCCTAAGGGCAGCCTGCAGAACGCCACCATTGAGATGTTCAGGAAGGCCGGCTGGAGCATCAATGTTGACGAGCGCCAGTACACACCCGACATGAACGACGAGGAGCTGTGGAGTGTGCTTCTGCGCGCCCAGGAGATGCCGAACTACGTGGCCGACGGCGTGCTCGACTGCGGCCTGACCGGCCTTGACTGGATAAAGGAGTGCGAGGTCGAGGACCGCGTCATCGAGGTCGCCGATCTCGTCTATGCCAAACATGGCATGCGTCCCTACCGCTGGGTCCTGGCGGTAGATGAAAGCTCTGACATCAACCGCGCCGAGGACGTCCAGGGGAAGCGCATCGCCACCGAGCTGGTATCTGTGACCACGAAGTACCTGGCCGAGCACGGCGTGGAGGCTACGGTGGAGTACTCCTGGGGCGCTACCGAGGCCAAATGCCCCAGCCTGGTGGATGCCATCGTCGAGGGCACCGAAACCGGCAGCACACTGCGCGCCAACAACCTGCGGATCGTGGACGTTTTGTTCGAGTCCACGACCAAGCTCATCGCCAACCAGGACGCCTGGGCCGACCCGTGGAAGCGCAACAAGATCGAAAACATCGCGTTGATGCTGGGCGGCGCTCTGGCGGCTGAGGAGTACGTGGGCCTGAAGATGAACTGCAGCAAGGACGATCTCGATGCGGTGCTGGGCAAGCTGCCCGCGTTGAAGAACCCGACGATTTCGGAGTTGGCCGATGGCGGCTGGCATGCCATCGAGGTCATCGTGCTGAAGAAGACGGTGCGCGTGTTGATTCCGGAGCTCAAGGCCGCCGGTGCCCAGGGCATCATCGAGTACCCCCTCAACAAGCTCATCATGTAGTCAAGAAAACTCGCTCCCCTTTTTCCAAGTACTATCGCGTGGGTCAGGCTTTCCAGCCTGACAATGCGATCTATTTGTCCCGTGGCTCGGGCTCCCAGCCCGAGTCGTCGTTGGCGTTGTGCTTTGATGACGCCTGCTCCCGAGCCCGGCCCACGCCGCACCCCCACAAACAGACACCTGTAGCTGAGCATTTCAAGGCAACCTGGCCGGACGGAGAAAATATATTTGAAGAAAATATATTTGTGAAAAAGAAGAAATCGCCATGCGAATAGACGAACTTTGACTCTGACGCGCCTCGCCGCGCGCTAAAGCTGCACAGAACCGGTTGACCTGTGGCTTCCCAAAGGGAGGCAGACATCATGACGACTATCCGGCACCGGCGAGCACTTGCCCTCGTGCTGATAGGAATTCTGCTCTTGTGTCTGGTAGGATGAGGTGGAGCGTGAGCAGCTCCCGCCAATGGAGATGGCGGCGGCGGGGGCCCGGTTGAGGGCGCCTATGAATTCGTGACCAAGTGGGGCTCTTCTGGCTCTGATGATGGAGAGTTCGCCTTCCCTGAGGGTGTAGCTGTGGATGCAGAGGCAAATGTGTACGTCGCAGATCAGGCTAACTATCGCATCCAGAAGTTCCGGCCTGTAGCGCCATAGCCCGCCATGTACCAACGCGTGGGGCGGCATTCCGTTGTTTGTCGTAGTCTCATAATGCATCGTGACTTGTCGCTTTTCCGTAAGCGGCGGTCTTGGGTTTATCTGGTAGTGATGATATCAGTGCTTCGCAGATGAGCGGGCGCACGCCGTGCGCCCCTACAACGGCAACCCTCACCCCCTTCCCCTCTCCCAACGGGAGAGGGGAGAACGGCAACGCTCACCCAGTGCAAGGCACTGGGAGCCCCTTCCGCCTTCGCTGAAGCTATGGCGGACAAGCCGAAAGGCAACGGCAACCCTCACCCCCGGCCTCACCCACTGCTTTGCAGTGGGTACCCGCCAACGGGAGAGGGGAGAACGGCAACCCTCATATAGTGCAAGGCGCTGGGAGGCCGAGTTTCTCTTCACACCGCAAATCCACTTGACACTCAGCCACCTCCCGATTACAATACCAGCTGGGACTGTATAGCTTTTCCTGAAAAGTTTCTGCAAACCTAGATAAGAACCATGTACAGGTTTGCTGTATATTCTTGCATGCGTTTTCGGTACAGACATTTGCTCATGTAGGAGCCAGGCGATGAAAGTATGCAGCGAATGTGGGGCCCGGAACACCGACAACAGCCACGTGTGCGACCAGTGTGGCGCACAGCTCAGCGCAGCAGTTGACGACGCCGACAAAGGCTACACCGGCGACACCGACCAGATCCCTCCCCAGCAGGCGGTTTCTGCGCAGGACCTGGTGGCTCAGGCCTCTGAGGTGCTCGCCGAAGGCCATACCTCTGAGGCGGCTGAGCTATGCGAGCGCGCCCTCGCACTGGAGCCCAACTATCTCCCCGCCTTCGCACTGCTCGGCATGGCGCATGAAGAGGCCGGGGATCTGGAGGCGGCACTTGACGCGTACGAGACCGTGCTGCGCATTGACCCCTCACGGGCTGCGGAGCGGCAGAAAGTAAGTCTGCTTAAGCTGCAGATCCTGCGGGGAGATCAGCCCTCGCCCGAGGAGGACGAGCGGGCCGAAAGCTGGCTGCGTTACGCGCCGTTGGTCTTGTCAGTCGCCGCGGCGTTGCTGGTATTTGTGGTCGGTGCGCTGCTTATCGTGAGTGCCCGCAACGCCCAGAGGCTCAGCGATGTCGGGGAGGGTTATGAGTTCGCGATGGCAGCGGGCAATGCGGCGATGGCCGATGGCCGCTACGCTAAAGCGGCGTCTCATTTCCAGGCCGCATTACAGGCCAGCCCGGATGATAAGGCGGCTGCGATGCGCCTGCAGCGGGCACGCAAGCGGCTTGCAGAGGACGCCTCACGCACGGCGCAATTGCCCAAGTATATCCCCTCGAAGGGCCCGAACCCGTTCGCACCGGTGGTGATACCGGCCACTGCAGACGAAGAGCCCGTTGTAACAGCCGAGCCGCCGCCGCTGCCGCC
>JALGTY010000259.1 GCA_029821145.1 Candidatus Zipacnadia bacterium | reverse complement strand
TCAGCGGCTGTGAAGAAAGTAATCACGTCCAGCGTGTCATAGGCCGCTTTGATGAGGCGGTCGCGGCCCGCTTCTTCCAGGCCGAAGTCGCCCAGGAACTCCTGCTGCTCTTCGGGCGACAACTGCGCTATCTCATCTTCCAGGTTGGCACAGAAGACCAGATGGGGCAGCCCGAGGCTGTGTGCATATTCGATTGCCGGGGAAATCGTTTCACCGGTCAGATCGTCCTCGCCAACATTGAACACCACCAGCATGGGGCGCATAGTGAGCAGACCAAATCCCCGCAGAAGCTTTTCCGCCTCCGGCTCAAGTTCCAACTGCAGCATCAGGCCGCCCTGTTCGAGGTGGTCGTAGCACTTCTGCAGCACATCTATTTCGTACTGGCTGCGATCGCGCTTGGCCACACTGCCGTCCTGCAGCCGCTCGAGGCGGCCGCTGATTACATCCAGGTCGGTCAGGCACAGCTCCAGGAGCAATGTCTCCAGGTCGTCTTTGGGATTGAGTTCGCCGCCGGTGTGGTTGATGGTGCCAAAGGCTTGAATAATAAGCGCGAAGGCGTCGGCGTCGCCTGCAACGGCGCTGAGATGAGTTTGGCGGGTGGAGACATCTTCGCCCTTGTGGAGAGCAGTCAGGTCAACAACAGTAAGTTCCGGGGGCGTAGCCTTGGCCGAGCCGTAGATCTCAGCGACGGTAGCGAGGCGCGGTTCGGGCACCTGCACGACGGCAATGTCATCGCCCAGGTGCGCCTCCTGTGCCTTGCCGGTCACCGCGCGAAAACAGGTGCTCTTGCCGCCCCCTGGCAGACCCAGGAGTCCAATCTTCATGGCAGATCCTCCCGCTTAGAGATTCCCCGGCGCATCCAGACACCCCATTACTGGGAACGATCGGCGGCATCATGCTCATTATAAGCTGTCTCGACCTCTGTGCGCAAAGTGTCGGATAGCTCGCTTTGCGTGATCGGGCCGGGGCGCAATATGGCAGGCGGGCTGACCGTCAGGTCAAGTACCGTCGAAGCCTGCTGCACCGGACACGGGCCTGCGTCAAGGGCCACTGCGACTGCCTCAATCAGATCGCAGGCCACTTCGTCCATACTGGTTGCAGCAGGCGCACCCGAGGGATTGGCGCTGGTCGCTACAATTGGCCTGCCGTGACGCTCCAGGAGCGCCAATGCCAGGACGTGGTCCGGAACGCGTACGCCTACGGTCTCATGCTCGGCAGTGATTTCCGCCGGCAGACGGTCGGCCTTCTGGAGGATCAGAGTCAGCGGGCCGGGCCAGTAGCGCTCGGCCAGTACTACGACCGCCGGCGGCACATCCCGGGCCACCTGCTGCAACTGCGCCAGGCCGCTCACCAGCACCGGCAGAGGCTTGTCGTAGTTGCGGCCCTTGAGCGCGAAGATGCGCAGCGCCGCCTCGCGGGTCACGTCTCCGGCCAGGCCATAGACCGTATCGGTGGGGATAATGACCAGCTCGCCGGCCTGCAAGGCCGCGACCGCTGCGGCGGTGGCCTCGTCGGCGTTGACCTCGTCGAGCCGCAGTATCTTACCCATCGGCCTCACCGATAACGATGCGGGGATGGCCCGCGTAGTCGTCATGCACATGCCATTTCATGTCAGGTCGAGCCCGCCGCATAATATCGGCCACCTCGGCCTGGTCGTAGCCGATCTCGAACCCGGCCAGCCGCAGATTGACCATATCCGGCAACCTGGCGGCCATCTCACGGTAGGCCCCGAGCCCGTCGAGGCTGGGGCTTACCAGTGCCACACGCGGCTCGTAGCGGACGATCTCCGGCTGCAGGGCTTCATAATCAGCGGGCCGCACGTAGGGCGGGTTACTGAGCAGATAGCGCACCGACTGCGCGCCCCCGGGAGATAGCCACTCAAGATAGCTCCCGGCCACCGCATAAGACCGTTCGGTCAGGCCCAGGAGCCGCGCGTTTTCGCCGTAAAGCTGCAGCGCCGTCGCCGATATGTCGCTGCTTATCAGCGTAAGGTCGCAGAATGTGTAGGCCACGCTAAGCCCCAGGACACCGCAGCCGCAGCCAACATCCACCAACAGCCCGCTGACGGGGCCGGCTCGCTGCATGTGCTCGCTGAAGATTTCTGCCAGTAGCTCGGTTTCCTGCCGTGGCGAGAGCGCCCGCGCGTCGCTCCGGAATGTCAGGCCCATGAACTCGGCGCTGCGCAGCACGTAGTTCAGCGGCATGTGTCGGCTGCGCAGGGCCACAAGATGATTCATGATCCGAGTGTCAGTGGGCGGAATTTCACAGTCGGCTGCTGCGATGCTGCCGGGGCTGGCCTCGAGCACGTGCGCCAGGATGGCTCTTGCTTCGAAGTCGGAGGCATCAATGCCCGCCGCTGCAAGTGCCTCTGCAGCGCCTCTCAGCAGGCTCCTGATCGGCATGGCGAGCCGGGAGGGGAGTGTTTTCATCGCCCTATACTCGCGGCTTATTCACTGGCAGAAGCGGCTTGTGCGGCCAGGCATTCCTGGTAATACGCCTCGGCCAGCGCTTGTACCAGCGCGTCAATCTCCCCCGACAACAGCACCGGCAGGTTGTGCAGCGTCAGCCCGATGCGGTGGTCGGTGAGGCGGTCCTGGGGGAAGTTGTAGGTGCGGATCTTTTCGCTGCGGTCGCCGGACTTGATCTGCGATTTGCGCGACTCGGCAATCTCTTGCTGCTGCTTTTGCAGCTCGCTTTCATACAGCTTGGCGCGCAGAATCTGCAGCGCTTTTTCACGGTTTTGCCGCTGGGACCGCTCCTTGGTGCAGGCAACCGAAATGCCCGTGGGCTTGTGGGTGACGCGCACGGCGGTGTCGTTTTTCTGCATGTGTTGCCCGCCCGGGCCGCCAGCCCGGAAGGTATCGAATTGCAGGTCCGAGGTGTCCATTTCGAAGTCTATGTCTTCCACCTCCGGCAGCACCGCGACAGTGGCCGCCGAGGTGTGGATGCGCCCCTGCGATTCGGTCTCCGGAACGCGCTGGACGCGGTGCACGCCGCTTTCGTGACGCAGCGCGCCGTAAGCGCCCTTGCCCTCCACCGTGAATACAATCTCTTTGTAGCCCCCCATGTCGGAGGGCGTGTCGGCTACAACGGCAGTTTGCCAGCCTTTGAGTTCCGCATACCGGGTGTACATGTCGAACAGGTCCCCGGCGAAAAGCGCGGCCTCGTCGCCGCCGGTGCCGGCGCGAATTTCCACAACTACATTATTGTCATCCGCCGGGTCCTTGGGCACCAGCATCCGGGTAAGCTCTTCGTACAGCCCGGCCACGGTGGCTTCGGCCTCATCGCGTTCGCCCTGCAGGAACTGCCGCATTTCGTCGCTGTCGGCGTCTGCCAGCAGGTCGTCGGCTTCGTGGTGCTGGCGTTCGGCCTCCAGGTAACGGTCATAGGTCTCGATCACCGGCTGCAGTTCGGCATGGCGCATGGACAGCTCGCGGAACCGGTTCTGATTGCCGATGACTTCCGGGTCGCTGAGGCTGCCCTGGACCTCCTCGAATTCTTCACGCAACTTGTCCAATGCGGATTTGAAGTCCATGGTCGCTCAAACCGTCTCTTCTTCTACTTCCGCTTCTGGCGGCTCGGCCTCGTCCGTAATCTTGCCGTCCATGTCGGCGTATCTGGGCGTGGCGGAATCCGGCGGCAGATCTACCTCGTCAGCCAGAGCAGCCAACGCGTAAATGGCGGTTTCCAATTGCTGCTCATCGGGCGTGCGGGTGGTTAGTCTCTGCAGCAGCTTGCCGGGTGCGGCCAGAAGCTGGCCGAACCACGAACCCCGGCTGCGACCGGCGAAGCGCAGAATCTCGTACGATACCGCAGCCGCCGGCAAAACCATCGCCAGGCGCAGGGCTAGTCGCAGCCACAAGTCAGGCCAGCCCAACGGCACGTTGAGCAAGAGCTTGACCACTACAAACAGCAGCAGGAAGCTGGTCCCACAGCGCGGGTGGAACGGGCTGAACTTGCCACAGTTCTCCGAGCGCACGGTCTCGCCCGCCTCCAGGCAGTTGATCGTGGCATGCTCGGCACCATGATACTGAAACACCCGCCGGATGTCGGGCATAAGCGAAATCACGGCGATGTAGCCGATAATTGCGATGATGCGGGCAACCGCCTCGACCAAGTTCTTTCCAGTCGGGCTCATCTCCTCGGCGCGAAGCCAGTCGGGCACCCAGGCCGGTAGCAGCACGAAGAGGCCAACACCCAACGCCAGCGCCGCAATAATGCTCAGCCACACCAGCCAGCCGCTGCTGGCCTGTTTCTTTACTTCCTCGTCAGCGCCGAGGCTTTCTGCTTCCTCCTCGGCCAGCACGTTGAACGAGTAGATCAGCGAGCGCATGCCCAGCGAAAGGGCTTCCACCAGTGCTATATTGCCTCGGATCAGAGGCCATTTCGCCCACTTGTGTTTCTCGGCGAAGTTACTCACCGGCTGGCGGGTTATCACCACGGTGCCATCCTGCCGCCGCACCGCCGCGACCCAGGCGTCAGTGCCCCGCATCATGACACCCTCAATTATCGCCTGCCCGCCGTAGAAGTGCTCGTTCTCGCTCATTTGCAAACCAACTTCACGCGCCAATTACCCAGGCCAGCGGCGGCCTGGGTCAATATGGAGCCAGGTTGTGTGATAACAGCTATTGCTCGTCAGATTTGCTGTCGTCGGTGTAGTCGGCGTACCGCTCTTGCAGCCCGTAGCGCTTGATGAATCGCTCGACGCGGCCTTCGGTATCTACGATCTTCTGCGTACCCGTGAAGAACGGGTGACATTTGCTGCACACGTCAACCTTGATCTCCGACTTGGTAGAGCGGGTCGTGAAGGTCTCACCGCATGCGCAAATGACCGTGCACTCTACATACTCCGGATGAATATCGGCTTTCATTGCATACGCTCCTGTATCAAAACTCGGTAGAGGCTTTCAAAACTCGGTAGAGGCTTGCTGCTGTCATACGAATGTATCGCGAGCATAACCTGAAGTACGGGGCACAGTATAGCACGATTCAATGCCCCATCGCAAGGTGCTGCGGTCGTCTGCGACCCGCTGTTACAGCACTTAGGGCTTGAAGCTCACGCTCAGCGGTATCGTGAACTCGTCACCCTCGGCTACGTTGTAAATAACACCCTTATCGTAATCCTTGGAGTCAACGAAGCGCTCCACCAGCGTCTTGTCACCCGGTAGGAGCCATCGGAGCGCTCCGAGTTCTTGACGATGATGTATTGGCCGATCAGATCATCGGCAGCCACGCCCTCAGGCAGCACCGAGGGCTCCACCTTGAGCAAGTTGTCTTTCCAGTCGGAGACATCGAAGCCGGTAAGCTTGCCGGTGATCTCGCCCCGATCCGCCTTCAGCACGTAGTCCCGGTATTGCAGTCTCGTCCCTCGGACCAGCTTGGCGGCCTCGACCTTGCCATCGCGCAGCCGCACGAAGCCCATCTGGCCGTCGAGACTTAGGCCCCCTGCCTCGACGTGGCAGGGATTCTCCGCGATGATAACGATGTCAGTACGGCCGTCAACCAGGTCAATCTGCACTGCGGCGGCAAAGCCAGGTCAATCTGCACTGCGGCGGCAAAGCCCTCGTCGTCATGGGCCTCCAATTTGAGCGGCTTGGCGAAGTCAATGAACGGCTCCGGCTCGTACGGTTCGAGTACGGTGACGAACTGGCTCTCGAGGTCCTCACCGAACCGGCTGCGGATGACCCAGGGCAGGTAGTCGTCCCGGTAGCGGTGGTGTGGCGGCTCACCGATGGCGACAGCGATCTCGTCAACTGGCGACAGGCAGTACATGCGGAGATGAGGGTCTCGGCCCTCAGTCATCTGGCCGGTCTTATAGACGATATCCCAGTCTATCCAGCAGCTATCCGCCGTGGCATTGCCGCGCTCGACATCACGCAG
The DNA here is from genome assembly GCA_029821145.1 of Candidatus Zipacnadia bacterium. Lineage (GTDB taxonomy): Bacteria > Armatimonadota > Zipacnadia > Zipacnadales > UBA11051 > UBA11051. The sequence goes on along the minus strand of JALGTY010000259.1, from coordinate 2,578 downwards.
ATATGAGAACGCCGCGCAACCTTCAGGAGCGTCCTTGTACTGATAATGTGCGCCAGGCTCATTCAGCCTCGCCCCGAACTCGATGTCCGGGCCGGCGAACGTACCGGTGGGCTGTTTTTCCAGTACCAGGTTAGCATACGTGACCGCCCGGCTCGCGCCGTTGTTGACCATGCGGTGGTTGGTTCCGCCACGCACCCAGAATACGTCCACAACGTAGCTGTCGTCTTCGGAGATGTCTATCAGGCTGAGAGCGCGGCGGTAAGTTGTCACACCTTCGTACAGAGGCGGCGTACTGCTGTCAACTATGGCGATGCGGGCCAGGTCGCCGCCGGCAAAGAGCTCGGTCTTGCCGCTCCAGTTGTTGCGCTGTCTGCGGTCATTGACCAGAACGGTGTTGTGGCTGGCTGTATGGTTGGTCCAGCAATGGCGCTTGGGCCAAGAACCTGTGTATTCCGGGTAGGCCAGATCGGGATTCATCACTATGTGCTTGGCGAATATGCCCATGTTGAGGCGGTCGGCGTGCGCATGGCCGCCCATGCGGCCGTACCAGAGAGTAACGCAGCGGCCCTGGGTGCTTCCGACCTCAGCGCCCTCGGCGCTCTGCAGTATGGCAAGACCGTAGCCAGGATGGTTGACGCTTTCCAGTTCGATGGGCATCTTCGGCTTGAGGGCAATCAGCTCATCAATGAGCTTCTGCGGGTCCTCGTCGAAGATGTCAACCTGGGCCTGCAGTTTCGCCAGATCATACCCCGCTGACCGCCACAGCTCATGCGCGATATCTTCAGTGCCATAGGCACGGAAGCCGCTGACGAGCATCGGGATAGGCTGCAGCGTGAGATTCCAGTTCATATACTTGCCCGAATCGCCGATTTTGGGGTGGACCTGGTCCAGGCAGCGGAACGCTCTGGTCGCCATGAAGATTTGCTTCATCTTCGGGTAATCGCGGTACAGATCGTGCTTGGTGTAGCCATCATAGGTCCGCAGCAGGTCACCCACCGGGTAGAGACTGCGCGGACTCAACGAATAGCTGGTCGAAGCCTCATAGGACGGTCCGTCGCGGTCAACCCTGTCCACGAGAATAGTCGGTATTTCTCCGCCATCAGCTTCGAAGAGCCAGTCAAGGTACTGCTCGGTGAATTCGGGCCGGTCGAGAGCTATGGCCGCCATCGCCATGCTTCTCTGGTGCGAGCCGACATTGCCACGGATGTTCCGGTCGAGGATAGCCTGGCAGAACAGTGTGATAAGGTTATCCTCGATGTGACGGGCAATGGCCTCAGTATCGGGCTTCTCGTCCAGGCCCGGGTACTCTTGCCTCATCCGAGCGCAGAACTCCACCAGCTCCTGATCCTGGAGCATCTGCTCGTAGCAGACATCGTAGGCATAGGAGAGGTATGTGGCAGTGCTGGTTTCCCAGATGGTGCCCTGGATCATGCCCTTATGGCTGCCACCATCGGATATCCCAAACCTGCTCCTGGCCACGAATGAGTAATCAATGTTCGGGTAGATGTCAGCAAAGCGATCCACCAAGATAGCCGCCTTGTGGGCGTAGATGGGGTCACTGGTGAGAACGTAGGCTTTGGCCAGCTTGTCGGCGGCGCTCATCGCCTCGCACCACAGTTTCCATGTGTAATGGGCGATGAAGGTGAGGTTGGCGTCACCGTACTTGAGGCCGAAGCCGTCATCCACCCACTTCTTATGATCAGGATCATTTGCGTCGGGGTGTTCGGGATTGGCAAGCAGGCTCTTGTCGGCCTTTTCGGGGTCGAATTCGCCGCGGTCGTCCAGCCCTGACTCGTAATAGGCACCATAATCATTTGCGGGGAAGAAGGTCTTGCAGTTTCTGCACTGCATCTTCCAGGGGTGCTGTTGGCTGTCGTAGGCATAGCGGTTGTATCCTACTGCTTTGACGTTGAAGATCTCGTCGCCACAGTTGGGACAGCCTGCCGTCTTGTGTATGCCGCAGTTGCGCGGTACCCACTGGCTGGGCACCATCCGCCACAGCTCTTCGTCCGACATCTCCACGTATTTCTTGGCGTAATTGATCGCCTTCTGCTGCTGCGACTTGGCCCAATCGTACTTTTCGACATTGACCAGCGCATTGGCGCGCATCTGCGCAGTCACTATGTGACTGCCGGTCTTTGCCAGCATGCACCCGCAGTTGCACGCCGTGAGTACCAGAACAAATGCTACGGTCACAAAGGCTCTCAGTGTCATCATAATCCCACCATCTTCACGAGTGTTGCAGCATTGTGTCCAACTACTTCGCCATAACGGTGCCACACCCTTCAGAAAAAAGGGTGCAGGCCCGTAGCTTGTCGGGAGGCAATATCAGTGGGCGTTGGTGGGAGCTTGGTTATCCATTCGAGCCGCTCGAGAACACGCTGATGATGACAGCGTGCCAGCCCAGCATGCGGATCCCTACTATGATAGCCAGCACACCAAAGATCTTGCGCAAGAGCTCCGTGGGCAACGAGTTGGCCAGTGGGGCGCCCAGCCAGACGACGCCCACTATGGCGGTCAACGACATGATAACCACAGTGTGCCAGTTCACGTTGCCCAGCAGGCTGGTATAGCCGAT
>JALGTY010000258.1:5833-6918 GCA_029821145.1 Candidatus Zipacnadia bacterium | reverse complement strand
CCTGACCTGTTCCGCGAGTTTCTGCTTCCCGGCCTGACCCGAATCGTATCTGCCTTCGATTTCGCATCACTCCATCTCCACTCCGGCTACCTGCAGCACGTTGACACAGTTCTTGCGATGCCTGAATTCCCGGCGGTCGAGATAACTGTTGACATCGGCGGGCCGACGGTCGCGGAACTGCTTGATGTCATCGCCAAAGTTCAGCGCGCAAAGCCTACCATCGTTCACGGCATGCTCTCCCTGGAGGAGATGAGAATGCTGGTGGATGCTCTGCCCGCCGCAGGCCTCTGGCTCATCACGCGCGTCGCATCGCCCCGGGCCGCTAACCAGATGTTTGCGGCACTTGCAGGCCCTGGCGCATAACGATATACTGCCCGCAATTACGCGCCGCTTCTGCAGTAGGGAGTCGGGCTGGAAGCCCGACCCACGGGATTTTTCACGGGATTTTTCGAGAAAACGGTAATGAGCGTTACGTCTGAAACCCAATGCGAAACAGGCGATCAGCCTGCTGACGGGATGAGCTTGATGCCCCGCATCGAGCGGCTGCGCGACCGCGCTCTCAACGAAGACTGGGGCGAAGTCGGCGACCGCTGCGCGATCGTACAGGCCTCATTTGAAGAGAACCGCGCACAGCCCCGTAAGCTCCAGATAGCTCTGGCACTGCAGGCCGTCTGTGAGCAGATGCCCGTGCGCATCGCCGAAGATGAGCTGATAATTGGCCAGCGCACGGTGCGCGGCTGGCCGGAGCACGACGAGGCGTTGGCAGCAGGATCGGCCGAGCCAGGCTACATGATCGCCGACTACCCTCGCGTAATCAACGCAGGCTTGCTGGCCATAATTGACGATCTCAAGCAGCGCCTGCCCGACTACGATGAAGCTAACCCGGAGCACATCCAGCACCTCGATAGCCTCAACTCAATGATCCTCTCCTGTGAGGCGGCCCTGAGGCTGGCCGAAAGACATGCCGACGCCGCCGAAGAACTTGCCGCCCAGCAATGCGACGAGGCCCGTAGAGCCGAGCTTCTGGAGCTGGCGCGCATCTGCCGAAAGGTCCCGGCTCACCCCGCCGAGACTTTCCACGAGGC
>JALGTY010000258.1:0-5804 GCA_029821145.1 Candidatus Zipacnadia bacterium | reverse complement strand
CTGCAATCCTTCTGGCTGACGCATCTGGCCATCTACCTCGAATGTGAGAGTGTCGCGTTCTCGCTGGGCCGCATGGACCAGTACCTCTATCCCTTCTGCCACGCCGACATTGCAGCCGGTCGCATCAGCCGTGAGCGCGCTCTCGAGCTCATGGAATGTCTCTGGATAAAGATATACGAGAATGTGCATGGCGCGATCGGCCACGTGCAGACCGTGACGGTGGGCGGCATCACTCCCGACGGCCGCGACGGGGTCAACGAACTTACCTACATCATGCAGCAGGCCTCGCGTGAGCTGCAGAACGTCGGGCCTTCGGTCGCCAGCCGCATCTGCAGCACAACGCCCGACCAGTACCTGAAGTACATATTGGAGACTATGCGCATGGGCCGCTACATGCCGCAGGTTTACAACGATGACCAGATGGTGCCGGCGCTGCAGAGCAAAGCGATACCGCTGCAAGATGCACGCGAGTACGGCCTCATCGGTTGCCACGAGCCTACCATCTGCGGCAAGGGTTATTTCCGCTCCGCATCGTGGCCCGGCTACGTCTGCTTCCAGGAGTGGCTGGAGCTGGCGCTGGGTAATGGCAGGAGGCTCGACACCGGACAGCAGCATGGGCCGCAAACCGGCAACCCGGCCGACTTCGACACCTTCGACGACCTCTACAATGCTTTCCTCGCGCAGATGGCTCATGGTGTGCGCAGGAGCGTAATCAAGGCCAACCGAGGAGAGATCGTCAAGTGGACCATGACGCCGCGTCCGCTGATGTCGGCACTCATCTCCGGCTGTGCGGAGCAGGCGATGGATTTCACCGAGGGCGGCGCCATTTACAACATGAGCGGCTTTCAGGCTTTCGGGATCGGCACCTGCGCCGACTCGCTGGCCGCAATCCGCAAGTTCGTATTTGAGGAAAAACAGTTCAGCCTGCCTGAGTTGATTGAGATCCTGCGCAATAACTGGGAGGGTCAGGAGGAATTGCGCACCCGGATGAAGCGTCTGGCCCCGCACTGGGGAAATGACGATGACGATGTTGACCGACTCGGGGTGCGGACGGTCAAGGCGCTGGAAGAGCAGATCAACCGGCATCAGAACATCCGCGGCGGGCCGTTCATCCTGGGCCTGTGGAGCTTCTGGCAGCATGTGGCCAGGGGGCAGGAAACCGCGGCCTCGGCTGACGGCCGGAAGCATGGGGAGATGCTCAGTCACTCGATGGGACCGACTGCAGGCTGTGCACTGCACGGGCCGACGGCGGCAATACGCTCGGCGGCCAAGATTGACACCTCAGAGCTGGCCAACGGCGGCTCGCTGCTCTTGGAGTTTCAGCCCAAGCTGCTGGGCAGCGAAGCGGGGATGAACGCGCTCATCACCCTCATCCGCACCTACTTTGCCCTCGGCGGAATTCAACTGCAGCTTTCAGCCGTAACGCCGGAGGTGTTGGAGGACGCGGTTGCTCATCCCGAACGTCACCGCCATCTGGTGGTCCGCGTGGCCGGCTACTCTGACTACTTCACACGCCAGCCGCCTGACCGCCAGGCCTTCATCATCGCCCGCGAGAAGTACGGCACGGCCTAGTGCTGTGTTACTCGTGAGTTTGTGCGTAGAGTTGCTTGAGCTTGATGCGTACCCTTTTTCGCCATTTCCTATTGCCTCGGCACTGTTCCTCATCGCGTAGGTCGGCTTGAGCGCGGCGTCGTTTGCCGTGCTCAAGTGAGAACGCGAGGGCACCCACGCCAAAGGTGTGGGTCAGCGTTCTCAGCTTCCAGCCCGACTCTGGGCTATCAGCCGACTTCACGTGCTCAAACCCAGAGAATCACGGGAAACAGTCCGCTAGCCACGCAGTTTCGACGGCACCAACGCTGCAAGTGTCCCCGCTCCCGCCTTGATGCTTTCACATCTCACCAGTGCGATGGCCGCCTTTTTCATCTCCACTTCACCGCCGATGAGTTCCCCGATTATGGTGCTGAAGTCGGGCTCGTGGCCGACCAGCAGCAGGCTATGCGGCCTATCCAGTTCGCTTACCAGATCAGCAAGCGCCTCGACCGTAAGCTGCCCACCACTCAGCCGCCGGTCGCTGCCCAGCTCCATGTTTAAGGCCTCGGCGATGGGTTCGGCAGTCTGAACTGCGCGCAGCAGCGGACTGGAGACTATCGCGTCGAACTCGATCTGGTGCTTTGCGAACCATTCCGCTGCCTGGCGGGCCTGCTTCATGCCTTCTTCCGTGAGCGGCCGCTCCGCATCGCTCTGGCCGGCCGCCTTGTCCGCAGCGTCACCATGCCGCAGAAAGTATATCTCCACAGTGAATGCCCCCTTATCAGTTACTTCCTTACCGGATCAGTCATTCGCTCATCAGGGACGGCTTTCCCGCCCGCGTATTGACAGATGCCGGCCGCCTATTTCCGCTTATCTACGATCTCCTTTTCCAGGCCCACGTATTCCATGCCCTCAATCTGCAGGTTCTTGATGTCCGGCCCGATGCGCAGGCCGATGCGCTTGCGACTCTTGTGCTTGCGGCGGGTGTCAACTATGCGGTTGTCGCGCAGCACCACATCTTCGGCTTTCCCGAGCATCTCTACGGCCACACAGTCGCCCTTCTTCCCGCTGTCCACTATCAGATTGCCCTCAAAGACGTTGCGGTGCGGGTCGCGGGCGGGACTGGGATGCTGGCGGAAAAAGATGCCGTGCTCGCCGCTGCGCCGAATCTGGTTGTTGCGCACGATATTGTCGGTGTCGCGGTGTCCGATGGAGATGCCGTATTTGCCGCAGTCCTCGATGACGTTATTCTCGGCGATACCGTCCTTTACGCCCCAGCAGAAAAACAACCCCTGGGACGCGCCGATGATTGTATTGTTGGTGATTATCGGCCGCTGCGAGCCACTGCCCGGATGCAGGCCCAGGTCGCGGTTGTTGATTGACCGGCAGCCGTCAATCGTGATGTCATCGCACACCTGCCAGCTAATCCCGTCACCGTCATAGTCCCGTGCGGTGACATTGCGCACCACGATCCGGTCGCAGTCCTGGATGAAGATGCAGCCGCCGTAGTTGCCGTTGAGGTTCTCGTTCTGGGCGCGGTTGCCGTCAATAGTCAGATTCTCAATGGTGACATCATTGACGTAATCGCCGGTGATAACTGGAAAAAGTGTGCAGGCCTCGGGCTTGGTCTCAAGCCAAAAGTTCACGCGCGGTTCCTGGTTGATGCAGATCGTATTGCCGCTGATGCCGGTGACCGTGCGCTTGACGAACTCCTGCTTCTCGTAGTGAGGGCACTTGCCGCGCAAGAGGATGCCGCCGCCGACCTCAAAGATGGACGCATCTTTCACCTTCACCACGTTGGAGTACCAGTCGGTATCCTCCACGAGTCGGGTCTTCGCTGACGGGCACTTGCGCAGAATGCTCTCATCGCCCGAGCCTATCAGATGCAGATTGTCGCGCAGAAACAGCGAATTGCCCATTTCGTACATGCCCGGCAGGATCCGCACCGTCCCCCCGCCAAGCCGCGTCACATAATCCACAGCCCCTTGCAGCGCGAAATGGTCCTTCCCTGTGAAATCAGCTCTCCTCGGCCCGACGGTTACCTCAATTGGATTGGACAATGCCCTCGCCTCCTGGCAATAGATACTCTTGCTCACGTGCCGTCATACAGCCTCTGCCCCAGTTTCGATGTGGCCGCGCCCGACACCTTCATGGTCCCGCGCTCTGATGGCGGAGGCTACGTCTTCGCACGCAGAGGAATTGAGACCCCGACCGTGAAACTAGAGGCTGGCTTCATGACCTATGGTCTCTGGATTATTACACACCGAGAATGTATATGTATGGTCTCCAAGGCCCAGACGCAAGCCGGTTATGAAAGCACTTCTATTCTTTATTGCCGCCATTTACCTTCGTTCCGTTGGAGGACAGGCTTCCCAGCCTGTCCACGCTTCTCGACAGGCAAGGATGCCTGTCGTCCTGGAGAGTATTGTGTTTTCTCACGAGGGGACTGTCCCTTTAGGGACTGTCCCCTGGGTAAGAAGCGGCAGCGTCTTTCCCGCAGGGGCTGAGCTTGTCGAAGCCCAGCCTGTGAGTCTCCGAAAACGAGGTTTTGAAACCGCTTCTAGTCTATATCATCCGAGCACAGAGCACCTCACGCCACCAAACTATCGCGACAGGCAGACGATCCTTAATGAGGGAACCTTCGGGACGATTGTTGGCACTGGAAGCTCTGGCCGGTCGGCCGACGCCGAGCGTGCCCGTCGGCCTCTTCACATGGGGCTTCGATTACACTTGGAAGGTTGCCGGCCTTGAGCCGTGGGAGCTGGCTTTTGGCGGCAGCGAGACCTGGCACCGCGCCCACATGGCCCTCTACCAGCGTCACCAGCCGGACCTCATCTGGTATGACGGAGCCGGCTCTGGCCCCGAGGCGCCGACGCTGCTGGCAGAAACCGATGATGCGTGGCTGGTGCGGGACAATAACACGGCTACCGAGCGTGAGTTGCACAAGACGAGTCTGGCCTCGACCCGACCGGGTGGAGAGCCTGACGATTACTACGATCCACAGACAATCACATCTGAGGCCGACGCCGACCGCTTGATCCCGGACTACTCCGCGCCGTCAGAAGACTACCTCTCCGGCCTGGCACGACTCATCGCCGAGCTGGGCAACTGCGCCCTGGTACTGCCGCACAGCTCCCCTGCCTACATCCGCGCCTGCTACGCACTGGGCTTCAAGGCCGCGATGGAGGCGATGCTGGACGAACCCGACTTTTTCCTGCACGTGTGCCAGCGCTACAGCGGCTGGGACCGGCCCCTGATGCAGGCGCTGGCGGCAGCAGGGGCCGAGGCGGTCTTCATGGCCTCCATCACGCAGACAGCTCACGAGGCGGGCCTGCGCATTATCCTGTGGAACGAAGGCGACGTGGGGCCAATACTTACTCAGGAGGCGTCTCTGGACATTGACGCATTTGCATGGGAGCAACCGCGCAAGGGCGTTGACATCAGCGTGGCCCAGGTCCGCGAGGTCTTCGGGCCCGACCGGTGCCTGTTTGGAAATCTCGATTCCGAGGAAATGCTCTTGAGGAACATCGGGGATGAAATCAAGGCCGTGGTCTTTGATCAGATCCGTCAATGTGGCTCCGGTGCGCCATTTGTGCTCAGCACCGGCAGCCGGCTACAGGGCCTGGTCGCCCACCTCGGCAATCCAACTCCGCGTCCATTCCACGCACGGCAGCTCGAAGTCCCACATATACAGGCCCTGGATCTTGCCGATGTCGGGGTCGACTGGCGTTTATTCTGATGCGTTTGACCCCATTGCCGTGCAAGCCCCACTAGAGGCGGGAGAGGAATGCACTAGCACCCAGAGAGTGGAGTGGAAGATGAGCTATCCGAACCGTTCCCAGGGCGGTGCAGGCGGTACGAAAGGATGGACGGTCGAGAAGACCTGCAGTATAATATATTCCATGCAGAAGTATCAAGAAGATCCGGACAAATATCGTCAGAAGGTCCTTGGAGCAGGCGGCACAGGCGGCGGGGGCAGTGTACAACCTTATACATGCTACGAGTAACGGGGGCGGGCCGGCGTGGGAAAACACAAACTAGATATGCGCGTGATAGCGGCCCTTGGCCTTATGGTATTGGCGAGTGCGTGTATCGGCCTACGTGCGACGTATGCCGCCGAAGAGCCGCACTGGCGGTGGGCTCGGGCGGGCGATATTACCCTGAACCTCGAACTGCTCACCAGGGACGGTACGATATCGGCGGGTGAGCCTTTACTGGGTCGCATCCAGCGGACCAACCAGAGCGGGCAACACATACACTTACTGCTTGGCAGC
>JALGTY010000257.1 GCA_029821145.1 Candidatus Zipacnadia bacterium | reverse complement strand
CGCGGCTTGTGAATGGCACGCCAATTTGCCCACTTGCTGGCTACGACTATGGTACATGTACAACCCAGCACAGAAAGCATACAGTCTCACTCCTGGCTTTGCACGCTTCGCCTTTCAGGTGCCAACCGGAACATTCTTACTAACTCAATGCAAAGTGTATCACAATGCCCAGAACATGTCAAGCACATGAACACTCTAATGAATGGTAACACTGATCATGGACTCGTTTTCGGGCGGTAAGGTCATACCTCCGGCCTGTTTACCGATTGACTTCTACCCCCTGTGCTATGACATAGTGTCACTTTTACACCAATCTCTTCAGACAAATTGAGGGTTCCTATGCCCGGCTGCATCGTGCTCCCTGACCAGCACACCCCAGCCTGCTCAATGCTGGGCGACGGTTACGACCCGATCCACTGGCGTCGGAACCATCTCGTGCTCGCCGTCCGGCCAGCTAATCTCCAGCAGCACTGGCCCCGAGTGGTCACCGAGGCCAAAGTGCAGTGTTAACTCATTCTGATTGCCTTGCCCAGTGCCACCCTCGACCTGACGCGTAAGAACCTGTCGGGCGAGCGGGCTTTCACCTCGCGGAAGCTGGACGCGCACCTTGAGCCAATGGCCACTGGCCATCTGGTTCTCGTAGAGCTTGCCCCCGGTGAGCAGGTCCAGGTCACCGTCGTTGTCATAATCTGCCCAGGCTGCCTGGTAGGTCCCTGCGGCGTCAATGCCAGCCTCCGCGGTAACGTCAGTGAACTGCCAGTTACCGTCGTTGCGATACAGGACACAGTGGTCACCGCCGTAAACGGTAGTGAAATAAAGATCCAGGTCACCGTCATTGTCGAAATCGCCTAATGCCGGGCTGGCAAACGACTCCTGCCACTGCAAGCCAGCCCCGCTGCTCATATCCTCAAAATGAAAGTCTGGTGGGCCTTGGTTCCGCAGGAACACAGGGCGATCTTGATAGGCAGGCGGGTGGCTGAAGTTGCCCACGAATAGGTCAATATAGCCATCGTTGTCCAAATCGCCCCAGGCTGATCCGATAGTATGGCCGTATGCTCCCAGTCCGCCATCTCCCGCAACCCCATATTCATGGGCCACATTGGTGAAATTCAGGGAGCCGTCATTGCGCCACAGCAGATTCGGCTGAAGCCGATAGTTGGAGACATAGATGTCCATATCTGCGTCGTTGTCAAAATCGGCAGCAGTCACACCGCGCGCCTGTTGCAGTTGGCTATCCGGTGTCCGCCACTGCTCCACAAACGTGCCGTTCCCCTGGTTTAGGTAAATCGTATCGGGGTACGCCGTGACCACCCCCCATACTTCGTACCCCCCCACGTACAGATCAAGCAAACCGTCACCGTTCAGGTCCGCCCAGCAGGCGCCCAGCGACCTTACGGTGGGTAAGGGCGGGAGACCTACCGTGGCGTCACTAAATGTCCCATCACCGTTGTTGCGCCATAGATTCCCAGCCCCTTCCCAACTGAATAGATCTACGTCGCCATCGTTATCACAGTCACCCCAAATGCCTCCATACTCCCCGACCTGGGTGAATCTGCTGCCCCTCTCGCTATGAAACAGTGTCTGGCCTATGCACACATCTACCCAGCCATCACTGTCGTAGTCCGCCCATGAAGCATAGCCGCCAACCGCTATACCAACCTGGGCACTGACATCGACGAACCCGGGCGCAGCCCACAACTCCCCGATTCCCAGCATGACTACAGCAACTACTGCCCACAGTTTCTTCATCTCCACAGTCCTTTCTTAGCGTCCGTAGTGACAGTCCAATATATGGCCCTGACGACATCAACCCACACTATGGTACCTCTACAGCGCGTAAATAGTACAATCGTGCGGTGAAGTCGCGCTGCAGCTTAACCTGAAATCCTCGCCGCTGTGGAGTCAATTGCGTTATCCTCTTGCGGGTGTAGACATCGTTACCATACTTCGCATTCTCTGTTTCCTGGACTAATTCCTCCGAGTGCGCAGTATTTAGCGGGAAGAGCTTGAGATTGGAAGATTCCCGACGAAAATTCTGCCCTTTACCAGCTCTTTAGTGTAACACCTGGGAAAAACGGCCACGCTAACATACAGTATCAGCATAAGGCTTATCTTTTCTGATTAGTTGTCAAACCACTTTTCGCAGTCGGCGGGTCCAACTCCTACCCAACTGCCACCCAGGCTCCGTACTGAGTGGCACTAACGATCCTGTGCGGCCCGATCAGCACTCGGACGTAGGGGAACCGGACACCCCCTTATAGAAGGTAGAAGAGCGCACAGAATCTCCCAACGTTTCGCGCGCCCAAGACCACTACAAGAGTGACACGCGTGAGAGGATCCTTTCGATGCATCGAGACAGCGAAGCTGGTTCGGATGGGACTGAAGGCCCATGGTACTGAGTCTTCTGATGCCGGAGACACAACCGCTGGCGGACGAATCTCCGAAAATGCGCGACCGGCTCAGGCGGCGGGATAGGAAGACGTGGGACCGGCTCGTCGCCGGCGAACACGCTCGTATCTTCAATCTGCACCTGCGCCTGACCGGTGACCGGGAAGCCGCGGCCGACTTGACGCAGGAGAGCTTCGTCGCCGCCTACCAGAGTGCCAACAGCTACTCCAGCGACGGCACGCCGCGGGCATGGCTGTACGGCGTGGCGCTGAACGTGAACCATAACTGGTTGCGGCGCAGTGGTCGCCGGGAGCCGCCTGAGCAGCTCGACGACGAACTCCCAGACCTCAACCCGGGCGCCGAGGAGCTGGCGATGCTGCGCGAGCGCCGACAGATGGTGGTGGCGGCGGTGCGGGAGCTGCCCGAGGTCTATCGGCGCACCGTGGCGCTGCGCTATTTCGCTGAGATGTCCGGGCCGGAGATCGCCCAGGCTGAAGGCGTCGAGCCGGGCACCATTCGCTGGCGGTTGCATGAGGCCAGCAAGCGACTCTGGGCAATTTTGCAGCCTAAGTTGGGAGAGGAGTGCGATGATGGACAAACACAGAACTGAAAACTTTGAATCGCCCCTGGATCAGGTTTTCGACGATCTGCCCCAGGAAAATCCGCCTACGGATCTGCAGCAGCGGTGTCTGGGTGCGCTGGACGAGATTGATGCCGAGCAGGGCCGCTCGGCCGTTCTGCGGTGGTACGCGCCGCTGCGCAACGTCGTTGCGACGGCGGCGGTGCTGGTGCTGGCCGTGGGTCTGTTCACACTATTGCCGCTCTTCATGAGTGCTAAGAAGGTGGCATCCACGACGACAGCTCTCTCCGCTGAGAGACAGCTTGGCGTCCCGGCGCAGCCACCACCTGCGCCGCAGCCCGGTCAGCCCGTCCCTGAGGCGCGGGCTGGGCCGGGGATGGCACGGGGCATGCCAGGGCCCGCCCCGATGCCACCCGTTCCGGAGGCGACCGTGCGGAGGGAGGCTATCAGCGGGACGGTGCACGGGCCTCAGGCACTTGAGGAGGCAGAGGCCGAAGGGGAGCAGATGGCCGGCTTGGATGCGTTTGGCGACAGGATCGCGATGCAGAGGGGCAAGCCTCCGGAATCGGGTACTCTTAGGTACTATGCCGAGCGCCCTGTACCCGCGGAGGGTCGGCCGCCGCAGGCGCCCGAGGTCGAGGAGCCGTGGCGCGACCTCTCTGGTGAGCGGCAGGTCGTTGTAGACAAAGAACTGGACCTGGAAGTCAAGGACGTCGAGAAGTCCTACGACGAGGCCCGTTCGATTGTGGAGAAGCACGGTGGGTTCGTGGCCAGCGACGAGATCAGCATTGACGCCCACGCGCTGGACACGGCAGTACTGACCATCCGTCTGCCGAAAGACGGCTTCGGCGCGGCGATTGCGGAGCTGCGGGAGCTTGGCAGGGTGATCAAGCTGATCGGCGAGAGCCAGGACGTCACTCGGGAGTACTTTGGCCGCGGCGCCGAGATCCGCAGCCGGGCTGACCGCGAGCAGATGCTGGTGGAGAAGTACGAGAAGGAGACCAACCCGCGCAAGAAGCGCCAGCTCAAAGATGAGATCGAGCAGCTCCGCCGCGAAATGCGTCGCGAGAAGGAGATCCTGACGAAGCTGGCCGAGGAGACACACTGGCCGACGCTGCAACTCACGCTAAAGGAACGCGGCGGGCCAGCCGGCTTCCTCTCAGAAATGCTGGAGCGCAGTGGCCGCGCCCTGGCATGGGTTGGGGCGACCGCGATTATCTGGGTGCCGCTGGTGGTGCTACTGACCCTCTTCTGGGGACGACGGCGCCGGACCAATTAGCTTGATGATCCGCTCCTCCCAGTGTGAGGGCCCAGTTGGATGATCCTCTCCGCCTTGCGATTTCACAGCAGCAGATCGCCGTCGTGGGTGTGGCGGGTCCATGGGCTTTTGCGCACCGAGCGTGCCTCTGATCAACTTTTCTCAAGCCTTGCCCTCCAGCGGGCCATATCCTGTGGTGTGTTGATATTGAAGAAGGGGGTTGCGTCTTCGAAGTGGACTTCTATCGCCCCTGCATTGCGCCATAGTCTCTGGGGGCGGCGCTCGCCGTCGTCAATAGCCTGACTGACTGTCTTGAGTAAGTTGTTATGCACGACCGCGCATAACGGTTCGCAAAAAAAGTCGCTGGTTGTCGCAACAGCCACCAGAGCCGAATTATTAGTAAATGCCGCCTGCAACTGCGATATTTCGGTGGTTGTAATAGCCGGCAAATCACAGGGCAGGAATAGCGTAGCGTCATAACTGCTGCCATAATATGCCAGAGCTGCCTCGATTCCTGCCAGGGGTCCGACGCCGGATCTGAGGTCCAGAACGACGTTGAGTGCGCAATCGCGCCATGGTTCGAGGTCACTGGCCACAATAATGACCTCGTCTATACCCGCCAGCTTCAGTTGCCGAATCTCGTGTTCTATTATGGAGAGGCCAGTAACAGTCTCCAGCAACCCCTTCGGCCTCCCACCATAACGGACAGCCTGGCCCCCCGCCAGGATAGCGCCAGCAATGCGGGCTTTAGCGAAAGTTGCCTCGGCCATCATTGGGCCTTCCTGATTTTCACCGCACAGACCTTGAACTCGGGGATCTTGGCGATAGGGTCAAGTGCAGCGATGGTCAGGCGGTTGGCGGGTGCCTCACGATAGTGAAAAGCCAGGAAAACAGTGCCCGGCATCACCCGCTCGGTCACATGGGCCCCGATCTCAATCTGCCCGCGCCGGGAGCTGACTTCCACTGGCTGACTTTCAACAATGCCCAGAGGTTCAGCGTCATCCGGGTGAATCTCGATTGCTCCCACTGAGACAAGCTCGTCCAGCACCTCAGCACGCCGCGACATCGTGCCGGTGTGGAAGTGCTGCAGAACCCTACCAGTGGACAGCACGAAGGGGTACTCCTCGTCAGGCAGCTCCTGGGCCGGGATGAACTCAACAGGATGGAACTTGCCGAGGCCTCGGGAGAAGAGATCCTTGTGCAGGAAGGGCGTCCCCGGGTCATCGTGATCTCGGCAAGGCCATTGCAAGGGACCTTCGTCGAGCCGATCGTAGGTAATGCCGCCGTAGATAGGCGTTAGTCGGGCAATTTCGTCCTGGATGCCCGCCGCGCTACGGTATGACATCTCATAGCCCATGCGGCAGGCGAGGTCACAGATGATCTGCCAGTCCCCGCGCGCCTCTCCCGGCGGTTCAAGCGCCTTGTGCACCCGCTGCACGCGCCGCTCGGTATTGGTGAAGGTGCCCTCGGTTTCCGCAAAGCTGGCCGCCGGTAATACCACATCGGCGAGTTGCGCCGTCTCACTGAGAAAAATATCCTGCACGATGAGCAAGTCCAGGTTCTTGAGGGCTGCCTCGACGTGGGCCAGATCCGGGTCGCTCAGCATCGGATTCTCGCCCATAATGTAGACCGCTTTGAGCTTGCCCTCGGCGGCTGCGTTGATCATCTCCACCACGGTCAGCCCGGCGTTAGCTGGCAGCGTGGTCCCCCAGGCTGCTTCAAACTTGGCCCGCACTTCCTCGTCATCCACCTTCTGGTACCCCGAATAGACATTGGGCAAAGCTCCCAGGTCGCACGCACCCTGGACATTGTTTTGGCCGCGTAAGGGATTGACGCCCGCACCGGGCTTGCCGACGTTTCCCGTGACCATAGCCAGATTGGCCAGCGACAGCACATTGTCGGTGCCGGTGGTGTGCTGGGTGATACCCATTGAGAACACGATGGAGGCGGCCGGGGCCTGAGCATAGATGCGCGCGGCGCGCCCAATATCCTGGGCGGGAACTCCCGTAATCTTCTCCCCAACGTCAAGCGTATAGGGCTTCACGGCAGCCTTAAGCTCTTCAAATCCCTCGGTGCGGTCGGTGATGAATTGCTCATCTTCGAGGCCTTCCTCCAGGATCGCATGGATGAGCGCGTTAATGAGAGCGACATCGGTGCCATGTTTCTGCTGCAAATGCACAGTGGCAAATTCAGTTAGTTCAATAGCGCGCGGGTCCGCAACGATGAGGGGGACGCCTCGCTGGGCAGCGCGCTTGATGGCTGCTCCGATGACGGGGTGGCATTCAGTAGTGTTTGAACCGATCACGAAGATGGCATCGGCTCGGTCGAAATCCTCTATGGAATTAGTCATAGCGCCACTGCCAAAGGCTTTGGCCAGGCCGGCCACTGTTGAGGCGTGGCAGAGCCGGGCACAGTGATCTATGTTATTGGTGCCCACTACTGCGCGCATAAACTTCTGCATAACGTAGTTTTCTTCGTTGGTGCATTTGGCCGACGACAAACCACCAATGGCATCAGGACTGAAGTCAGTCTTAAGCTGGGCCAGGCGCTGCGCAGCGAAGTCGAGGGCTTCGTCCCAGCTTACCGGCGTCAGCTCACCGTTGCGACGAATCAGCGGCTGCGTAAGCCGCTCTTCGTGGTCAATGAAATCAAAACCAAACCGCCCCTTCACACACAGTTGCCCATTATTGACGCCAAGTCCCGGCTCACCGGTGACCTTCACCACACGGTTGTCGCGAGTATGCAGGACAATCTGGCAACCGACGCCGCAATAGGGGCAGGTGGTAACGGTGCGCTCTAACTCCCACACTCTCCCCGCTCCCTGGGCACCAGCGAAGGACAGCGCGCCAGTCGGGCAGACATCAATACAGTTGCCGCATTCGGTGCACACTGAGTCGTCGCGGGGCACTCCCGGCGGCAGGCCGATGCGGGTATCAAAGCCGCGTCCCAGGAAGTCAATAGCCCCGGTGACCTCAACATTGTGGCAGACCTCCACACAGCGACCACACAGTATGCACTTGCTGCGGTCATAAATAATAGCCGGGCCATCCTGAACGGGC
>JALGTY010000015.1 GCA_029821145.1 Candidatus Zipacnadia bacterium | reverse complement strand
GACCCTGGCGGCGCGCAGCTTCCGGACAAGTACCTGAGCGGCCGCCTCGACGCCGGCGGTGTCGCTGCCCCCGACAAAGATGACATTGCGCCCGTCGCCGAAGGGATCGTGCAGCGTGCGGACGACGGACCCGTTGGGCCCCGGGTACTTGAGATCAAGCAACGTGTAGTAGAGATCGTAGAGCGCATTGGTGGTCTTGTTCGTCGAGCGGTTGCCCAGGACGATGAGGTTCCCCTGGATGGGGACGGCGGCCTGAGGAGAGTCATCGCTGACAATTGGGACAATGATGCCGGTGAGTTCCACAATGCCCTTCTGGATAGCCTTGGCCGGCTGGTCATAGATGCCGGATGCAGGCGCGACAATCGCTACGGCAGCCTGGCCCCCCTTGACCAGGTCAGTCGTCAGGCGAAGGTCCTTGAGCTTGTCGTACTGGGGACTGATTAGCTCCGGAGGCGGAGGTGGGGGAGGCGGCGGTGGCTCAACACCAGATACGAGTTTCACATTATCCACCATCACTTCCGGTGTGGGCCCGGCATGGGTGTAAAGGTATATGCGGACACTCTTGGTGTCCGGCGGCGCAGCCTTGATAACCGAGAACTCCATGAACTTGCGCGTCGGCGCCTTGCCGAAACTCACTTGTGCAAACTCGCCGGAAGGTGAGAATCGCATCTGGATATGGGCACCGGCGCCGGACCCCACTTGCATGGCTTGTACCATCACAGTGGCCTGATAGGCCACGTCCGGTGCAGGCTCCACGGGGATGTCCTGATAGACGCCGACTTCGGCCGCGGGGTCGCCGTCATGGATGAGCAAAGCCTTGCCATCATCCACACCCCCTTCGACCACTTTCAGTTGCAGGTCTTCGCCCTTTCCGGCATAGCACCTCCAGCCATTCGGAATACCATCGTCATTCACACCTTCTTCGAAGGCAGGGTTCTTTATCGGCTTTTCGACTATTCCTGCAGCAGCCGCTGCCGAGCAGGTCAACAAGATAACACTCGCCAGTGCCACTGGCAGCCACATGAATCCAATCCGCACAGTCATTGTCCCGCTATCTCGCTTTCTATTGCACCGATCTCAAGGTTATGGTGCCGGCTGCTCGCGACGAACACGTATGTCACACCTGCCACTTCATAGTTCGCGTCTATGGGCATTTGTCCTCGTGGAGCTCCAATACTTGTTTCACCTCAGCAGATCTTGGACAGCTCAGAGCCGTGGATTAAGGAGCAAGTGTCGGGCTGGGGAAGTAGCGGCTTACAAGCCCTCCTGCACGCGATCACCTGCGGAACGTGCAGAGAACGACGCATTGTATTATTCGATGGCGACGGAGAAATACCCTGCTTGTGCAGGTACAGAAGCAGTAAGGGTGAGGAGAACTCGGAGAGATATTGCTGCTGCCTCAGCCGTACTCAGTTCGAGCAGGCAGGGGATGGTCAGGTCGCGGTAGGCCAGCCATACCGCCAGCCCGTACCAGCGCATCCTCCAGAACAGGTCATTTGTGGTCTCCAGCGCCAACCCCGGTTCAAGTGTCTGGTTCAACCCCCAGCCGATTACATAGCGTGAGCACCAGTCCGCCACTGCCATCAAGCACCTCCACTCGCCATACAGGCGGCGCTGAAGTCAACGCACTCCGTTACTGACCTATGAGACAGGCAGGTGCAGCGCCTTGCCGAGCGTGGACGGTCGGGAATAGCTGGGCGGCAGCGTAACATACCGGCCTGGATGGCACAGATGTTGCAGCAGGCGCGTAAGGTCCCAAAACTGATCTGCACCGTGAACGCGGGCTGACAGGCCTCCCCACGGGCTTGGAGGCGGTGGCAACGCTCCGCTCAAGAACATCGTGAAGCGCATTTGGGTGGCTCGGGTGGCTATGTGGAGGCCAGGGAGGGCACTGACGGGAGACAGGCTGAGGTCCCGAAGCACGAGTGACTGCCCCGCCTATGGAGTCGGGGATACCAGGAAGCGCCAGCAACGCCTTCGTCTGACGGTCAGGCAGTCTTGCGGTAGTAGTCGTTGATCAGGCCGCCGAGGACCTGACGGCGAGCTTGGTGTAACCCCAGTACGGGTTCTCTCGAGCCAGACGCAGCACCAGCTGTTCTGCTTCGGGGATCGACTCGCGGTCTGCCTGGCCGGCAGTTGCGGCGGAAGGTCCAGTGGTGACGAACGATCTGTCGGTGCCAGCCGGCGGCGCAGACAACAAGATCAGAAGCAAGTGCCAGAACGTACGAGAATGATGGCCTGAGCAGAAGGAGAAGTCAAGGCTATTAACGAAAGCATACACACTGCCGCACTCTGCCTCGCCAAAGTGCACACATTAGTTTTGGGACCCTACGCGCCCAGAAGAACGGATTCGGATGCGCAGGCGTCTGGCGCAACTCCCGCTCAGCCACAGCTAAGGCCTCGGCGTTCGCACTTCCACCCCACGGCGTGGGTGAGGATGTGGTGTTCTGCGGCGGCTGATGTACGTCGGCGACATCATGCATGCCGGCCACTACATCTCGCAGATCGAGTGGACGCGCCAGATGGAAGATGAGCTGGCCCCGGAGGTTTGCGACTCGGTCGCCGAGGGCAATGCGTGACTGATGCTCGAGATGAACGACGATTGAAGCCGACAGGCGGATCGCCAGTCACGACGCTCCCTCAAGGCGCCACGTACAGCGGCTCGCCGTCGGCGTTGTACAGGGCTATCGCGGGCAGCTCACCGCCGATAAGGCCCAGCGCCAGACGCAGCTTCTTGTTGTCATCGAGCATGTCGAGAATCGCTTCGCCTTCGGCGTTGACATCCAGTACCACGCGCGTCCGCCCCTGGGCATCGGAGAACTCAATCGTGGGGTCAGTGCCACCGGCAAGCATGAGTGACGCGCGCAGTTGGCCGGCAGTGTCATGAAGCTGGAATGCAGGGCTGCCGTCCTCGCGGAAGAACAGGCCAATGCGCCCACGGCCCTGATTGTCAACCATCTTCAGGCAGGGGGTGCCGTCCTCGCACACCCAGATTGCCGCGCGCATCTGTCCGGCGGCATTGACGAGCGTGAATTCCTCGGCCACCACGACTCTCCGATCGGCCTGCCCGGTGAGCAGTACGACCGACACTGCCAGCGTAATAGCTACGAACAGCAGCCTGAGCCGGCGATTCCCCCGCTCGAGCCTAGCGAGCCGCACCTCGGTAGTATATGCGTCCATCGTCTCGTGCCTCCTCTCAGCTGAATAGGTGTCCTTTCCCAAAATCCATATCGCGGGCGATTGCCGTCTGGCAGGGCAACACCGAGTATCTGCAGAACGGGCCCCATGCAATGTAGTCTTCGATCCCTTGGACGCCACCCATCAAGCGTGAGAACAGACTCCTTGGTTTCCTCGAGGACTCCGGGATCGAAGTCGAGGCTGGCAACGGAATTGAGCCATCCGCCAGTGCGGATGTTCTGGCCGAAGTGCTCGGCGACCTCCTCCTCCGTGCCGACATGGTCCTCGCCGCGCCATCGCTCGACGGTTCGGCTCCATCGGGAGACGGCAATCGGCGTCTGCTCAACAGGCTGACGACCCAGCACGGCTACTAAGCGCTCATAGCTTGTCATGGCCATACCAGTGATGCTCCGATCAAGGGGATATCCACTCCGGTTTCAGTCGGACTTCAGATGCACATCAACGATGGTGATGCCCTTCCCCGGCACACGTACGGAGCGGCATAGACGGGCAAGGATGCTTGTCGTCCAGGCGCATTTCTTTGTCGGTGGCGGCCTAAGCGGCGCGACATGGCACACGCCCGCGTGCTACAATAGGGAATTGCTGCAGGCTCATGAGATAGCACGGAGTATCGTGTCACCTGAAAGAAAGGATGTGCTGGGATGAAAGCGTACAGTGGCGCATGTCTGGTGCTGATTGGGATAGTACTGATGACGATTTGCGGAGGTGTGTTTGCCGTAGAGATACCGCCGATGCCGGACTTGAAGACGTTCTACACGGAAGTGGCGATCGCGCATGGAGGCGCGCCGAACTGCCTCCTGGTCGTGCCGCCGGGGGATGAGTATGCGCAGGTCGGCGCAAAGATCGCTGCTGCCATCAAGAAAGCGTCCGGAGCCGACCTCGCCGTACAGGACGCCTCGAAGGTGCCGGTGGACACGCTGATGAGCTCAAATGCAATTCTGGTCGGGTATTTCGCCAACAACCCGCTGGTTGAGTACATCTATGATGAGCACTATGTCTGCCTGGATAAGGGCTGGCCGGGGGACGGGGGCTATGTGGTGCGGACGGTCCATGATCCGCTCGGCAAGGGGACGAGCTTCGTCTATATCGGCGGCGCGGACGTTGCCTCGGCGAATGAGGCCGCTGATTACTTCATCAGCACGCTGCCGGAGAAGGGCGACATCTCCTATCCGCATACGGTGAAGGTGGTGCTGCCGGGCGGCGCGGCTCCGTACACCAGCAATCCCGAGGCCATCCAGTCGCGCATAGACGGGACCAAGGGAAAGAACTTCCGCGCGGTCGCCAGCGCGCTGAATGGTGCGGCGGTCCGCTACTATCTGGCCGGCAATCCCGACGATGTGGAGATATTCAAGGGCATCGTTCCGATCCTGTCCGAGATAGTGGCAAAGATGAAGACGGTGGGGGATGCGCGGGGCACGTTCGACATCTTCAACATGTGGGACAACATGGAGGAAGCGCCCGGCTTTTCGGACGAGGACAGGGCCAACATAACCGAGTTCCTCTGGATGTTCGCCAACAAATTCCGGGATGCCAACAAGGAGGCAGTGAGACCGACGCGGCCGACCGGCAATGACTGGAACAGCCGCGTGACGTGGGACATCGCCCGCTATTTCAAGAAGTACTATGACATTGACGTAGCCGGCCTGTTGGCATGGGCCGACGCCCGCTTCCAGGGCAAGGCGGATTTCTGGCGCTCGGTCGAGGACTGCCCCGGCTACGGCGGCATGACGATATATGACACCTTCTACTATGCGCTGCCGGCACACTACGATGAATGGTTCGACAGCGGGCTGGCGCGCAAGTCATGCGACTACGGGATCGCCGTAATCAACAATCTCGGCGGGGCTGCGGGCTTTGGCGACACCGGTCACATGTACGGTGCCGGGTACTGGCCCAGCCAATTCCTGGCGTCTGCGTGGAAGTATAGGGACGGCCGCTATCTGTGGGCCTACGACCGGACATCGGGTCACAGGCGGGCCAACTTCTCATACAACTCCTACGTGCAGGATGTAGTCGAGCCGGTGCTGCCGGAGGACATGCTGGGTGTGTACGTGGTGCCGCTGCCGGACTGGGTATATGAGGGCCGCGACAGCGTACTCGGGACCGCGCCATCGCAGATGAATCCGCTCCTCGACGCCGACCCGACACCGCCCCGCGAAGAGTGCTTTGACAAGATAACCTTCCGCACCAGCTTCGAGCGCGAGGACCAGTACCTGATACTCGGCGGCATCTCGCACGGCTATCACGCTCACCCGGACGGCAACTCCATCATCGAGTACACCGACAAGGGCGCCTACCGCATCTTCGACCACGGCTACTTTGTCCCCGATACGGTCGAACACAATACGCTGGTGATTTATCGCGACGGCATGTTCGAGCCGATACCGCGTCTGACCGGCGTCGCGCATGTGGGGGATTTCTCACAAATCGCCATGACCCAGACATATCTGAATGGCTATAACGGGATGGATTGGCGGCGGAACATCATCTGGAACAAGGAGAAGTACTTCCTGGTGATAGATGAGGTAGAGGCCGAGGAGGCGGGCAACTTCGGACTCAACGCCATCTACCGCGTGCTGTCGGACGAGAAGCCGGTGGTGAGCGGCGACCGCGTCTGCGCGACACATAAGGGCAGGCCGTTCAATTTCGTCAACGCCAGCGAGACGCCGTTCAAGCTCGCCACGACGACTCCCTACGTGGCCAATCGTCATGCGATCATTGAGGCGAAGGCCGTCGAGATGGCCGCCGGCGACAAGCAGTACTTCATCAACCTCTTTCACACCGGCGACGAGGTGGGAAAATGGCCCTATGAGATCGTGCCGGCGGGCGACGGTGCGGTGATGGTCAAATCACCGGACGGATATGCGTTCGCCGGTGTCGGGAAGGCTCAGCCGGCAGCGGACTTGGCCCTCGATGCGGCGATATTCTATGTCGGCGAGAAGACCTTCGCACTGACCGGAGGCAAGGAGCTCAAGTCAGGGGGCCAGACATGGTTCTCGGCCACCGAGCCGGTCAATATCGAGGTGACCATCGGTGACAAAGCCACCGGCATCGTGGAGGTGAAGCAACAGACGACGGTAATCATCGCGGCAAAGGGTGACGTGATGCTCGATGGCAAGCCGGCTAAGTTGGAACTCGGACAGTCCCCGCCCGGGACCGTGCGCATGGTGGTGCCCGAGGGCCGGCATCAACTCAGCTTCACGGCCTCGGCCAAGGGGCTGAGCGCCAAGGGATGGCGCGATGCCTATACCGCCTTCGAGAAGCAGCACCAGCAGAAGGTTGCAGCGCTGACCAGTGGCGCCGCCGAGGGCAAGGCGATGGCCGCCGCTTGGAAAGCTGAGACCTACACGACGAAAACCGTCACTTCGTGGGTCAACGCAGCGGGCCAGGAAGCGAAAAACCTGACCGGCATGGGCACAGCCAAGTTCTGGACCGAGGGCTCGAAAAGCACCCGCATGAGAAATGCGGTTGACGGGAATCCGGAGACCTATGCGGCGTCTGGTGCCGCTGACCCGAGGCTGCTGCCGAAGGACTTCGGGATGGAGTGGACGCTTGCGGTGTCGGTGGGCTGCTTCGAGATTGACTACCATGACAGGGGCTATGCACCCGCCGATGACGGTCACCAGTTGCAGGCATGGGACGGTGAGGACTGGTATCCCATCGAGGCCACAGTGACAAAGGACGAGTCCGGTGGGAACTGGACGTATGTCTTCGATCCGATAGAGACGACGCGGATCCGCGTGCTCATAACGAAGTTCAATCCCATGCGGACAGCGGTACGCGAGATGCGCATATTCTCGGAGCCGGCGACGCAGAAGGAAGACGAGGTCAAGGTGCCGCTCCAGACCAACAGCCTCGCGGCTATGGATGTGGACGGCGACGGGAAGGCTGAAGTGCTCGTCGCAGTGGGGAAGTTCGTCAGATGCCTCAAGCATGACGGCACCGTGATGTGGGAGCAGGAACTGCCCGATATTGCGATGGCCATTGACGCCTATGACCTCGACAACGACGGCAAGGGCGAGGTCGTTGTCGGCTGCAAGGACCACAAGCTGTACTGCTTTGATTTCGCGGGCAATGAGCGCTGGTCGGTGCTGACCCCGGCGGACCCGTATTTCCCGGAGGTCGAGCCGGCAACCGGCGAAATCAAGCAGGTGAAATGTGCTGACATGGACGGTGACGGCGACGGCGAGATCGTCATCGGCTCCAGCAACTGGTTCGCCTACGGCTATGACCACGAGGGCAAGAAACTGTGGGGGAGTCTCAACTGGGCGCACCAGCCGACCTCGATTGCCTTCCCGAAGATGGGGGAGGGAAAGCTGGCCGCGCTGATCGGCACGACGTACTGCGCGGCAAATGTGTTTTCGCCCGAGGGCAAGAAGATCCAGTCAGTGAGCGTCGGCTATCACGGCGCGGCAATGAGCGCAGCGGCCGGTGACATGGATGGCAACGGTAAGGACGAACTGCTGGTCGGCTCGCGTGTCGGCGGCTTCCACTGCAGCGAGCTGGGCACCGATAAGTCATGGACGAAGTTCATGGGTGCAGAGGTCAGCCAGGTGGCGATCGCCGATCTGACCGGTGACGGACAGCTCGAGGCCATCGCCGGCTCGAAAAACTTCTACCTGCTGGTCACAGACGCCGAGGGCGAAGTTCTCTGGGCCAGGAACGTCGGCGACGCGATACTCGACCTGGTGGTCGCGGATGTGAGCGGTGACGGCACGCCCGAGATAGTCGTCGCTACTGAGGGCGGCATGGTACGCATCGTTGACGCCGAGGGCAATATCATCGGCACTCTGGCGACGGGCGGCAATGTAACGAAGGTGATCGCCGCCGACCTGAATGGCGACGGCAAGGTCCAGATCGCCGCCGGCTGTGACGACGGCTTCGTCTATGGTGACATCAAGTAGCAAGGACCGCTTATCGCCACTGTGCGAGAGCGCCTGGGACGATCGCCAAACCACGCCGCTCTTCATCTGTGAATGGAGTCCGCCGAGGTAGCTTCGATCTGAGTACCCGATTCTCGGTACGCAGATGCTCGTTCTCCTGCGTCAACTCCCGGCACAGAAGCTGTGCCACGAGTACGGCCAATGAGAAGTGCAACCACTGCAATGGCTTGGCGGAACGGCTTTCGTCCACAGTCATCCTCCGGAGCGGCCAGACGCGGCCTGAGGCCGGAGGAAACCACATCAGCTACCCCAGACAAAGCGTGAAGTCGGCGAACGACGGAAACCCCGGATTCCCCCAGATGCCGGGACGATGAGTTTCCGCACCCTACGCGTAAATCGCTGATTCCTACCAGTAAACAGTCGGCACAGGGAGGAGTTCATGTCTCGATCAAAGAATATCATGTCGCGGAATAACCTATGCGGGGAATCTCGAATACAACAAGGCCACGTAAGTCAAAAGGGGAACTTGCGATGCGGCACGTGATATTGATTGTGACGTTGGTTTGCCTGGCAGCGAGTGCGCACAGTGCCGATATCGGCGAGATCAAGCAGCTCAAGGAGATGTATCTGGACACGGCGCTGGTCGTAGATGGCAAGGCGAGCTGTGTGATAGCCGTTCCTGATGACCCGCAGTATCGCCCGCTAGCCGACAAGCTGGCTTCGGCGGTCAAAGATGCCTATGGTGCGGCGCCGCCGATCAAGCGTGCAAGCGAGATGAGCGATGCCGAAATCAGCGCGACGAACGTCATTTCACTGGGCATATTCTGTGTGAACAAGGTGACGGAGAAGCTGTACCTGCAGTGGTTCGTGCGCTATGACTACAACTGGCCCGGCGGAGAGAACGATTATGTCATCCGGACAGTGCATAATCCGTGGCTGACGGGCAAGAACGTCATCTTCATCGGAAGCCTCAGTCCGGCAGGTTGGGAAGGAGCAGTGAAGCGGTTCACCGAGATACTGGGCGAGAGTCCGGGCGGGGCCGTAGGACCGATCATTGAAGTAGTCAAGGACGGGGCCAAGCCGCCTGCGCCCAGTGAGAGCCAGGTAGAGGGCCTGGAGAAGCGGATAGAAGGCTACACTGACTACTACTCATTCGCACCGAGGGTTCCGAGCTATGGCAACAGCTACTTCATGACCGGGCAGCCGGCCTACGCCAGGCTATATGTCACGGCGATGCGCAAGCTCGACGAACTGCGGCCGGAAAGCGGGGTAACGGGCGTCCATGCCTGCAGGTACATGCTTCGCGAGTTCGACCGGATCGAGGAGGGGCCGGCATTCGCCGATGAGCAACGCCTCGAGTTGACCAATATCCTCCACCGGTTTGCCAGCCAGACGCGGTATGCGACAGAGACGATCGCGGCGCGGACCGCGTCTGGAGGGAACAACTGGCACGCCATACTCGCTCTCTATACGGGATCGTATTTCTCACACTACTATCCGGACTTGGCCATTGGCAAGAAGATCCTTGACAACATGGACAGGTACTACGAGCCTGACATGGTGAGCTGGAAGCCGCCGGAGGACTGCCCGGGCTATGGCAACAGCACGGTCAGACGCAGCTATCTGTGGTCACTGCACCGGCCCGACATGCGCTACATCGAAAACGGCTTGCTGCGGGAGATCTGCGACCACAACATGCTGATTACGAACAACCTGGGCCGGGCGTCGGGAATCGGGGATACCGGCAGCGGGCTGGGCTTCGGGAAGGTGAACGACAAGTATCTGGTGGATTGCTATCAGGTAGCCGCGTGGCTGTACAAGGACGGGCGCTATCTGTGGTGGCTGGACCACCACGGCGGCGGGCCCGGTACGACAGCCCATCGCCAGGGGGTGACCACGGGCTACTGCTGGGTGCCGCCGGAGATCGTGGCGAGAGAGCGTCCCGATGAACTGCTGGGGATAGCCAGATCGCCCCTGGAGGAATGGATATATCAGCGGCGCGGGATTAGCAAGTACCTCAAAGTGCCGTGGGAGGAAGCGCACACCTTCCCCATTGACGAGTGCTATGACAAAGTATCATTCAGAGACGGCTTTGGGGAGGACGATGAGTATCTGTGCATGAGTGGCTTCGGGTACGGCTATCACTCACACCCCGATGCCAACGCCATCGTCAACTACTCGGATGAGGGGCAAACATTCCTCTACGACAACGGCTACATGATCTTCCAGCCGAGCGAACACAACACCGTAATCGTGCTGAAGGACGGCTGGGCGGGCCCGATACCTGAGCTTGCACGAGTGACCGCGCAGGCGGACTTCGATGACGTGGGGCTCTTCGAGTCCCGCCTCGACAACTACAACGGCCTGCGCTGGGACCGCACGGTCATCTGGGTAAAGAGACGCTACTTCCTGGTGGTGGATGACCTGGAGTGCATCGAGCCGGGGAACTACAGCTTCCACTGCATCTGGCGCGTGCAGGGGAATGCGGACCTGGCTGGTCGCCGGTGGGTGAGCGAGAAGGCACCGGGCCGGTTCAATCTCATCCCCTGCTCGGATGCCGCGCTCGTGCAGCAAGCATCGGCAGGCACCGGCCTCAATTCGCCTCCTTTCCCGCTGGACAAGGCGCGCCGGCTCGTGCAGACGGCCGGAATCGAGATGCGGCCCACGCAGAGCTACCAGTTCGCCAATGTCTTCTACACTACTCCGCTGAGCGATGAAGTGCAGCGTGTTGATGCCTACCGGCTGGCTGACTCGACCACTTACCTGATCCGTGATGACGGTAAGCCGGCCATGGCCGGCGTCAACGCCAGCCAGCCGATTGCGCCAGGCATCATCATCCAGGGCGACGCATTTCATCTGAGTGAGAACGTGCTCACAGCAGCTGGCGCCAGGAGGATACGTGCCAAGGGGCCGCTGCTGTCGTCCAATGTGCCGGTGAATGTGCAGATTGACCTGGCCAGTGGCGAGGCGGTCGTGGAAACCAGGGAGACGACGAAGCTCACCTTTGCTGGTGCGGATGGTGAGAAGACGGAGCAGGTTGAGCCCGGCCGACATTCCATCAAGCTCCGGAGCCTGGACGAGACGGACCTGCGGGCCCTGGCTGAAGACCTCAACAGCAAGCTAGCCAAGCTGGCAGTAGCGCCCGCGGCCGGAGAGCGCCCCGCAGTCGGCACCGGTCATGACATCGTCAAGCTATGGGAGTACTCCGGCTTCCTGGCGCTAAGCAATTTCGCGGAGATCGGGAAGCCGAAGGTCTCAGCCAGCCATGTGGCACTGACGCCGGAGCAAGTCGGCCATCCCGCCGTGGGCAAGCCGATTGACATGCTGCACAAGGCCGGCCATGTGATGTTCCCCAGAGGCGAGACCGTGCGGATTGACATAGACCTGGGCAAGCGCAGGGAGCTTGTTCAGATCGTCGTCAAGTCCGCCCAGCTCCTGACATTCCACGACGGCTGCGGAATCAGCAAGCTCACCGCCTGGGTGAGTGACGATGACTTCGCTAAGGACCAGCGCCTGGTGGGCCAGCTCGAAATCACCGAGCCGATCCAGAACGCCGCGGTGCCATACTACCTCAAGCTCCCTCCCGGCAGTGTCGGCCGCTATCTGCGCATCGAAGCGGTTCCATACACTGACAAGCACAATGTCTATATCGAGACGGTGCGTCTCATGGGCATCGGCAGCAAAGAGGAGATGGCCCTCAGCGGCTTCCACGTGAATGCGATGGAAGTCGCTGACACCGATGGCGATGGTCGTGACGAGATATTCGCCACCGGCACCGACAAGGCGATCCATGCCATCGGCACGGATGGGAGCGCACTCTGGAAGTACGAGGTTCCCGAGCCGATCAATGACCTGGCAGTGCTCGACGGCGTGGGAGACGGACAGTACCAGATCGTGGGTGCATGTGATGACAAGACGCTATACTCCGTGCGCGAGGACGGCTCCGAGAACTGGACGGTGATGCCGCCGGCGAGGACCTACAGCGATGCCGGAATACCCGGCTACGAGGGCCGCGCAGCCACCCAAAAGAGGCTGACGGTCGTGTTCTCCTCCGACATTGACAACGACGGGGACATCGAGATCATCGTCGGCTCGGCCAACTGGCGCACCTACACGTATGACCACACGGGCAAGCTGGTCTGGGACCGGGTGTGCTGGGCCCACACGCCGACGTGTGGTACGGCCTACGACCTCGACAGTGACGGGCTGAAGGAAGTCGTCATGGCCAACACGTATGGCGGCGGGAGCATCTATGCGGCCGATACCGGGAAGGTAATCGGACGCACTGCCGGCAGCGGCCACGCCGGCCCGACAGTGCTGGCCTGCGCGGACCTCGATGCAAACGGCCGGGGCGAGATAGTCGTCGGCGACAGGCGCGGCATCATCTGGTTCGAGGAGTGGAAGGGCCGCGCGATCGGCAGAGAGAGACAGGGCAGGCTCTTGTATGACACCGGCAGCGACGTCTCTGCTCTGGCGCTTGGGGACCTCGACGGCGATGGCACAATCGAGTCGGCCGTGGCGTCGCGGAACTTCATCCTGTATCTCTTCGACGCAGATGGCCTGCCGCTATGGCAACTCAACCTGCTGGACGTGTGCCGCACCATAGATATCGCTGATGTCATGGGCGATGAAAAGCTGGAGATAATCTGCGGCTGCGAGGACGGGACTGTCAAGATAGTCAGCGGGGAGGGCGAGATCATCGGCTGGTATCAGACCGGCGGCTTGGTGCGACAGGTGCGGGCATGTGAACTTGATGGCAACCCGGCCACCAGGGAAATCGTCGCCGCGTGCGACGACGGAGCCGTGTACGGTCTGCAGGTCAAGCGCTAGGGGAAAAGGCCGGCTGACAGGCACGCGCGGATTTCGTGACTCAAGGAGACAACAATGAGCAGGCTATCACGCCTCACGTTGGTGTTATTGAGCAGCATGGCGGCGGTGTTGCTCTGTGCGGCGATGGTTTCAGGGCAGGATAAGGTCGCCCGCTTCCCGGATCCGAAGCTGGAAGCCAAAATCCGTGAGGCCATACAGCAACCTGACGGCGACATACAGGTCGCGGCGCTTGCGGCCCTGACGGAGCTGACCGCCACGCGTTGCGGCATATCCGACCTCTCAGGCATCGAGCATTGCGTCGGCCTGGTGAAGCTGGGCCTCGAGGGCAACAAGCTCGTTGACCTGCAGCCGCTGGCAGGTCTGACGAAGCTGCAGGCGCTCAACCTGAAGTACAACAAGATAAGCGATGCGTCCCCTCTGGCGGGGTTGACGAACCTTGAGGAACTGGAACTGGGCAGCAACCATGTTCCCGACTTGACGCCCTTGTCGGGTATGACGAAGCTGCGAGTGCTCGGCCTGTGGCACAACCCGGTCGCCGACTTGAGCCCGCTGGCCGCGCTGACGACGCTGGAGAGTCTGAATCTGATAGAGGTACCGTTCGAGGACCCGGCTCCGCTGGCCGCCCTGAGTAATCTGCAGTCGCTTTCCGCGCCTCGGACCGAGCTTCGGGACGTTACGCCGTTGGGCGGCCTGTCCAAACTCCGAAGCCTGGACTTGAGCGAGAACAAGATTGCTGACCTCGGCCCGCTCGCCGACTTGGCAAATCTGGACCGACTCGTCCTTCACAGCAACAGGATTAGTAACATTCATCCCCTGGCCGGGCTTACGAAGCTCACGTATCTGTCGCTGAACGACAACCAGATAGTGGACATAGAGGTCCTGGGTGGCCTGCCTGTCCTGCGCTGGCTGCTGCTGGATCACAACCGGATCGAGGACCTCGCACCTCTGGCCGGCCTGAAGAACCTCTACCAGCTCAGTCTCTTCAACAACCGGATCAGCAGTCTGGCAGACCTGCCCTGCTTCAGCACCTTGACTATGCTGGACCTGCACGGCAATCAGATTAGCGACCTTGCGCCACTTGCCGGACTGACAGGCCTGAAGACGCTGCATCTGCACGACAATCAGATTAGCGACCTGAAGCCGCTGAGTGGTCTGACCGGGCTGCAGACGCTGTGGCTTCGCCGCAACGAGATTGTGGCGCTGGAAGGTCTGAAGGGGCTTGAGCAACTCGAGGAACTCGATCTGGCGGCGAACCGGATCAGCGACCTGACAGCGTTGTCCGGCCTCACGTCTCTGAAGAGGCTGCGGCTGATCGGGAACCGGATTACGGACCTGCAGCCGCTGGCAGGCCTGGTGAGTCTGGAGAAGCTGTGGCTGTCGCGCAATGGCATCGAGGCGATGGGCGCACTGGTCGCGAATGCCGGGCTGGACAAGGCTGACTATGTGAACTTTGACGGCAATCGGCTGGACCTGACCGGAGATGCCCAGGCGAGGCAAGATCTCAAGGCGTTGCGGGATCGCGGCGTACAAGTTTCATGCGATGACCAGAAGCACTGATGCTTCGGCGCACGAATGCCCGGACATGCTGTGAGAGATGCGCGACGAGATGGCTAGCGCACAAGCAAGGACAGGCCCGAAACGCGGGAGGAATGGCACCATGCGAAGCGCCGCAGGCAGGATATGCTGGCTGATATTGGTGGCGGCAGTGACGGCGGCAAGACCGTGCCTTGCCGAATGGAAGCACTACCCAGCGCGTGGAGTTATCGAAACAGTAACGCCATCGGCGGATTGTCTGCGGGTGAATGAGCCGCCGAAGCTGGATGCCGTGGCGAGTGAGGCGGCATGGCAGCAGGTCAGGCCGCAAATCGCCTGGGTCGAGCCGAAGAACGCTCGCAACCGGATCTCGCCCACGCCGCTGCAGGTCCGCTTCTTGTATGACGAACAGAACATCTACGTCTTCTTCGAGGCAGGACCGCCGCCATCAGGCGTTGAGGTGCCGCCGCAGTCGAAATGGTATGTCCGGCTGATCATTGACCCGCGGCCTGACCATATCAACGTTCCCTGGGTACAACTCAATGCCGACGGCTCGGCCAAGCTGGACCTGACTACCTTCAAGACCCGCTTCCGAGATGAGGACTACAAGGCACTGGCGCAACCGCAAGGGAAGACGGCTATCAGCGACGGCTGTCTGCGCGGCGAGTTCGCCATTCCCATTGCGGGCCTGATGGCCGACCCGCCGGCGGTAGGGGATGTGTGGGACCTCGATTTCTCGCTGCGGACGAGCGGCCGGCAGGTGGCTGCGGCCTGGTGTGCGCACTACGCCCTGCGCGGCAGGCTCCGCTTCGTTTCTGCGGTCCCGCCGCTGCCTGCATACCGGCTCGCACGACCGGAGCTTCCCATCACGCCGCACCACGGCTCGGCTCATGTGAGTGTCGCGGTCGAGAAGCAGGGCGACGGCCCGGCCCCGACGGAAATCGTCGCGCTTGGTGTCACGGGCTTGAGCAAGAGAGAGGCCATCGTTCGGGGCTTGTCGGACGACGATGTCGGCAAGCAGTTGACCTTCGTTGTGGACATGCCTGCTCCGGGATGGGGGGCCGTCAGGTTCGAACTGCGCCGCGCAGGACAGATCACTGATGTCCTCATGTTGCCGGTTCAGATCGAGCCACAGTTGCCCCGCTTCATTGACACGGTCGTCGGCTCATTCGAATGTCACACGGACTCGACTACGCCCGGTGTGGATCAGCCAGTGACGGGGCAGCTCGATTTCGCGCCATTCGAGGATGACGAGATCGCGCAGGTCACGGTCGGCCTGGAGGCTATCGAGACGGCGGGCGACGTGCCACAGGAGATGCCCCGGGAGACGACAAACCTCGGTGGCGAGAAGCCGCTGACCGCACCGTTCTCTCTGGCTACGACGGCCTTGCCCTGCGGCTGGTATCGGGTCGCCGGCACGCTCGAGGCCCGTGGCAGGGCATATCGCTTCGAGAGTCCGCGCATCAAGATCGCTTCGACACTGGTCACTGACTACGATGCCATGATGGAGGGTTTCGAGAAGCGGTTCAAGGCGCTTGCCGGCCGGAAACTGAAGTACCCGTTCCAGCGCGACTGTGCGGAATTCCTGATCTTCATGCTGCGACGCCACGCGCCCGCGGGCAATAAGTTCGAGCGGCGGTCCATTGACTGGCCGGTGCAACTCAGCGGCATGTTGGATGCTCTGGAGCAGGACCGGGACTACTTCGCGGGCAGGTCAGGCCCGTACCTGTGCGCGTATCGTTCTCGCGTTGACGGCTCGCTGCAGCCGTACGAAGTGAACCTGCCCAAGGGCTTCGACAAGGCCAGGAAGTGGCCGGTCATACTCGGATACCACGGCACCTACACGCATTACTACCACGGGGTCGTGGGCCCGCAGAACCTCGGCTACAAGCCGCTTGAGGAATGGCCGGTTATCGGTGTCGGCCTCGAGGCACGCCACCCGATTCAGCAGCTCAAACTGATGGCCGACGTGGATCTGATCGAGGTCTATGAGCAGATCACGGAGCACTTCGGCATGGACCCGGAGCGCGTGTCGGTCACGGGCTTTTCGCGCGGCGCGTGGACCTCGTGTTATTTTGCAAGCCAACTGCCGCATCTCTTCGCCGCCTCCGCGCCGTGCGCCCACTTCAGCTACGACTCCTTCAGCAATGCGCCGAACATGCGGCATGTACACTTCTGTCCCTCGCACGCCGTGCATGATGAGCGCTGCGAGATCGGGATCAACCAGACACTGCTCGGGCTGCTGAAGACCCTCGGCGGAAACGTTACGTACAGGCAGTGCCGCACCGGCCCGCACACGAATGTGACGCACTATCGTCACCGCGAGCATATTGAGAACATGATCCTCAGCAGGCGCGTCCGCTACCCGCGCGATGTGCAGTTCGTGTGCAGTCGCCCCCGCTATGGTCGGGCATACTGGGTCGGCATCGAGCGTCTCATCGAGTACGGCAAATCGGCGAAGTTCTCGGTGGCAGTCCGCGCCGCGAACACCATCGAGATAGAGACGGAGAACGTCGGGGCGCTTTCGCTCGACCTCACCGGCGCCCAAGTGCGCAAGGACCAGCCCGTGAAGGTCAGGCTCAATGGCAAGACACACAGGATGTCCTATGCGGACAGGCTGCGCCTGCAGATAGAGCCGGTCGAGACGGCGTTGGTCAAGAACGCGGACATCGCCGGCCCCATCGCCGACTGGATGTTCGGTGAGTCACTTATCGTCTATGGCACGCAAGTGGGCGGTGAGGTGGAGACAGCCTGCAAGCAGTTGGCCGACCAGGTGAGCAAGGGCTATGCTATCTCGCAGAAACGCGGGATGGGCTTCGTCGCAGACGCGGAGTGCAGCTTCCCGGTCAAGGCCGACAGGGATGTGAGCGCCGAGAATGTGACGGACTGCAACCTGGTGCTCATCGGCGGCCCGGGGGCAAACCTCATCAGCAGCCGCCTCGCCGAGAAGCTGCCGGTGCGCTTCGAGTCGGACGGGCTGCATGTCGGGAAGCTGCACTTCAGCGGTGCCGGCGCGACGGCTGCCTTCATCTATCCGAATCCGGAGAACCCGGAGCGCTACGTGGTTGTAGTCGGGGCGGCGGACCCGTCGCACAAGCCCGCCATCGAGTCATGGAATTTGCGCGACCTCAACGGTGACCTGCTGGTGCTCGGCGCGCAGAACCAGGTGCGCCTGCCTTCGCGCCTCTTCTTCGATGCGCAATGGGACCTGCAGGATCAGCCGGCGTTGTGTGAGGTGCCCGCCGGCCTCGACACCGACTGGGACACGGTCGCCATCGAAGCCATCCACAGCTACAGCGGATGCGATGTTGCGATTCGACACCTGTGG
Source organism: Candidatus Zipacnadia bacterium (assembly GCA_029821145.1). Lineage (GTDB taxonomy): Bacteria > Armatimonadota > Zipacnadia > Zipacnadales > UBA11051 > UBA11051. Next base: position 4,990 of record JALGTY010000015.1, on the reverse strand, counting down.
CGAAAAATGCCGAAGATAGCTGAAGGCCCGCTGTACTACTGCGATGTCAAAGCGGCGCTTGGGGCGTACGACGGGCTGGTCGCGTTCAAGATGACCGGCGAGGAATTGACGCGCCATCTGCAGAGCTGGATCAAGCTGTACGGGTCGCCACCGGCACTGCGCGGCATGACGCTGGAGTGGAGCATTGATCCGATCAACAAAATGGTGCGCATCAAGGACACGGACCTGGAGCCGAAGCGGGATTACTGGACCGTCGGCGATGAGACGACGTTGATGCGTCCGTGCTGGGATGCCGGCGAGGGCGTGGAGTACCGGCTGCTGGGATTGGACATCGCCGATGTCGTCGCTCGATACCTGCGGGAGGGGAATCTGTCGAAGCCGAATTGAATGATGCACTTCAGGACAACGGCGACGTCACTTGTCCGCGTATTCGGTCTTTGCATTTTCCGGCATCGTGACAGTGACCTTCCCCGTGGCGCTGACCCGATAGGTGTTGTCACCCACCAGGCTGACGTGTACCGTGTTGGGCTGGATGATACTCACCACCTGACGCATCAGTTTCCGGCTCATCACCAGAGCCGCATCCGCCAAGGCACGCCGCTCTTCATCTGTGAATGGAATCCGCCGAGGTAGCTTCGACCTGAGTATCCAATGCTCGGTACGCAGACACTCGTTCTCCTGCGTCAGCTCGCGGCACAGAAGCTGTGCCACGAGCACGACCAAGCGGCGAGATGCGGTCTGAGGCCGGAGGATACCACATCAGCTACCCCAGACAAAGCGTGAAGTCGGCGAACGACGGAAACCCCGGATTCCCTCAGATGCGGGGACGATGAGTTTCCGCACCCTACGGGGAAGCGGGTTCCGGACCCCGGGAGTGCGTGCCGGCAACCCGCATGGCCTTTGCGTGACGACTAGCCGATTCAAGCGGACAGCTAAGTGCAAGTGCGATGCACGGGCATTTTCTGCTCGAGAAAGGACCCCTGGTAAAGATGGATCTGAGAACCATCGAGGTTGCCTTAGTCATGGTCTGCGTGTGCCTTATTGCCGCAAGTCTGGCTCATGCTGAGCTGAAGATACTGGACAAGCCGCTGTGGATATTTCCGGGGCAGCAGATCCGCGTGGTGCTCCAGCAGCCCGCAGGCTCGGGGGAACTGCGGGTCGAGGTGCCGCTGACGCTGGAAATGTTCGACCAATGGAACCAGGACTCGATCCAGCGCTACTACTTCCGCGCACTACATGCTGGTGATGCCGCCCTGCGCTTTTCCGGCGCTGCTGGAGAGCTGGAGCTGCCGCTCGAAGTGGTCGCCTGGGGCGACGTGTATAGGCCCCGCCAATACAAGGACATCCCCCTGCCGCGCATCTGGCCGATGGAGCAGGTCACCTATGCCGACCTGAAGTCGGCGCTCACCATGCACAGCGAAGATGACCTGGAGCGGCTGCGTCAGAAGGCTAGTGTGACGCCACGGGCTGCGCGATGGCGCGATACGCCGGACGATCAAATCTACAACATCATCCCCGGCCCAAGCGTGCCTCGTACCTTCGGAACGGTACTTGCCACCGACATCGAGCCCAACCGCGGCATCGGCAAGGGCTGTCCAGTGTGCGGCATGGCTGTCTTCGAGGGTCGCAGCGGCTTCTATCCGTGGAAGTACAGCACCGATCCGCTCGACTGGAAAATACGCTGTCCGAACTGCAAGACCGAGTTCCCCTCCAACGACTGGCGTGCCGGGGACATGCACTCGGGTGCCTTTCCCGATGATGGCTTCGGTTGCGAGCCGGTCAAGCCGGTGATTGCGCCCGATGGCGGCAAGTGGCGCTGGCCTTTCATCGCCTACTACCACCAGCATGGGGCATACATGACGGAGTTCACTCCCGGCATCATCGAGACCGCCCGAGCCTATGCCGCCACTGGTGATGCTGCCTATGCCCACAAGTCCGCAATTGCGCTGCTGCGCTTTGCCGAAGCGATGGTGGACATGTCGCTGAATCTCAACCATCGCAAACGGGCGATACGGGGCGTGCACGGAGGGCCGGTCGGGGCACCCCTGGAAAGCCGCTTCCATCCCTTCAACCGCAGTTGGTCCTACATAGAGAGCAATTGGGACTACTCGAGGATGCAGAATGCCGCCCGCGCGTGGGATCTGATTTTCGATGCCCTCGACGACGATCAGGAACTGATTGATTTCGCCCGGCGCAATGGTCATCCCGAGATTCAGAGCAGCGAGGACTTCCGCCGTTTTGTGGAGACCGGTATTCTCAGAGTCCCGATTCAGATGGCTATGGACGATGCGCTTGAGCGGAACTGGCCCGGTCAGGAGTTGACAGCGATCAAGCTGGCGCTGTGCCTGGGTACCGAACGGGCTACCGAAGTAGCCGATTGGGCACTGAATGAAGCCAGAGCCGGTGTTCGCTTTGCGCTGACCAATCTGTTCTATAAGGATGGCGCGGCCCAGGAGTCGCCTGGCTACAATCACGGCCACATCCGCGGCATCGCAGAAGTCTGCAGGGCGCTTGACGCTCTGATGCAGCTTCATCCGGACATTTGCCAGCCGCCGCGCTTCGTCTCACCGGCCCGCGACCCCAAATTCCGCCGAATCTACGACTTTCCGCTGGAATCGAGTCTGATCGGGCGCAACACGCCCTATGTCGGCGATTGCGGCAAAGGTGGTCATGCCGATCCTCTGCCGCTGCGCCAGGGCTGGCCATTGCAGCTTGACAGTTGGATTGTCGCATATGAGGCGACCGGTGATCCGCGCTTTGCCCAGGCCATGTATGGGCCGGAGGGCAGTCTGGTGGCGGCTATCGGGGACCCGAAGCTGAGGCGTATTGCCGAACAGGCCGGCGAGGAATTGGGCTGGCAGGTGGAACTGCCGAGCAATATTCTTGATGGCTACGGTTTTGCGATCCTGCGGTCCGGCCAGGATGATGACCAGCGCGCGCTGTGGATGCACTATACCCGCATCACCAAGCACAACCACCCGGACATGTTGAGCTATGGCCTGGCAGGCCTCAAGCGCGAACTGCTGCCGGAATTGGGCTACCCGGAAGGCTGGGGCTACGGTTGGGCCGGCAGTTGGGGCACTCACTACCAGACCAAGATAACCGGCTTGCCCAGCAACGACTTCAGCCGTGGCGACTTGACCACTTTTGTCGGGCAGCCGCCTGTGCAGGTGGCCGCCGCCGAGAGCTTCGCCATGCTCGGCGACCAGAAATGCACCCGCCAGCGGACGATAGCGCTGGTGGACCTGTCGCCCGGCGAGTTCTACGTGGTGACCGTCGAGCGAGTGCAGGGGGGCGAGGAGCACACCTTCAGCTTCCATGGCCCGCATGGTCAAGCCCTAGCTGAGAACGTCGAGGTGCATCCGTATCAGGGCACCGCTCTGGGCGAGGGGCTGGACTATGGCGACGTCGCACCGGCTGCAGAGCGTGACAGGGAACTATCCTGCCTGGCCTACATGCACGATCCGGCACGTGGCAATCCAGCGGGCGTATGGAGCGTGAACTGTGCCCTCGGCGGGCAGGATGACACCTATCTGCGCATGACCAGTGTGTATCCCGAAGGCGGCGAGTTGGTCCTCGCCCGGGGCCATAACCCGCAAGGGCGGCTGCTGTACGAGATGCCCTGGGTGATACTGACCAGCCGGGGCGAGCGGCCCCTGACCCGCCAGTACCTCAACGTAATCGAGCCTTACGTGGGCCAGGCCGCTGTCCAGAACGTCGAGCGCGTGGCAGTATCAGGCGACGACCCCGAGGCGCAGTTTGAGCCGGTGGCCCTGCGAGTGATGACCGATCAGTTCGTGGACACCATCATCCTGCAGCACCAGGCCGGGCCGCTGCTGACCGCCGACGGCATCAGCTTCGACGGCGAGTTCGGCCTGTGGCGCGAGCGCGATGGCCAACTCGAGGTGGCCGCCCTGGTGCGCGGCACCCGGCTACTGAAGGACGACGTCGGCGTGACCATGGACGCAGCTGAGTACACCGCGAAGATTACCGAGACCGACTGGGAAGGCCGGGCCATAGTGGTCAGCCCGGCTCCGGCGGATCCAGAGGCACTGCCCGGCCGGCACATACGCATCACCAACCCGCACGGCAATTCGGTGTCGTACCAGGTCAAGAGCGCCGAGCTGGTGGAGGGCGGCTGCCGAATGGCCTTCGAACTGGACCCGCGTGTCGGGGAGGGATTCGTGAAGGAGGCCCAGGACGGCGTGCTGGTCAGCGAGAACTGGATGCGGCTGCACCCGTTCGGCTATTATGGATCAGTGATGTGGCCGGCGGCTACAACTGTCTTATCATCGCCGAGCACGGTGCCGACTTGAGCGCCGCGAATCTTGAGGCGCAATTCAGCGACCTCGACGGCGACGGCTTGAAGCGGTTCGTCATCTATGACTACGGCCCCGGCGACCTGGTGACGATGGCGAACTTCGCGACGGTCAAGAGACGCAACGAGCAGGTGCTGCTGCTGAGCCATAGCGGTGGCGCACAGCAGGTGACAATAGTGGTGAAGCAGCCATAGGTAGATGCCGTTGTGTTTCCGCGCCCGTGGTACAGAAGGGAGACCAGCAGATGCATGAACAGTCATTCGTGACGCCAAACGCTTTCGAGGGCTCGGACGTCGAGCGCGTCAACGCAGCGATCCGGTCCGCCCGTAGGGTCCCAAAACTAATGTGTGCACTTTGGTTAGTGTTCTGAACCCCGCATCCTGGTCCACTTGGCATGAGAGTAGATGAAGGTCTATACTCTCGAGAGGAGGGCTGGGAATCATGAAACGGAAACGGTACACAGAGCCGCAGATCGTGTTCGCTTAGGCTGCACGTACCAGACGGTCGTGGCGTCTGCTCTCGAGAAAGCAAAGTTGTTCGGCGCCAAGTGCTCGGTGGCCTCATCAACCACTACTATCGAGAAGCTGCGCGACGCACTCGGTGCTCAGCAGTGACCTGGTAGCAGTTGCTGCCTCTTATTGGCACGCTTGCGAGTCGCTGATCCGCCCCCC
>JALGTY010000256.1 GCA_029821145.1 Candidatus Zipacnadia bacterium | reverse complement strand
GAGGTGGCGGGTAAGGGCAGAGGCGCGTAATTGCCAGGCCTATAGCATAGCAGCACAAACATGAAGCCGGTCCCTCGCGGGGCCGGCTTTTTGCATATCATGCCGGGCTGGAAAACCCGGCCCACGCGTTGACAAATGGGTCAAGCTGGAGATGCCTTGCGGAATACGCCCGCGTACATCGGCGGCAAGAGCAGAGACCTGGACTCGGTGAATTCAGATTCTGTGAGGCCGGCGTTGTGCATCAGTTGACGAATCTCCGCCGCCGGCGTGCCGTGGCTCTCTTTGGTCGGCTCGCGGATGAAAAGGGTGCCGGTGCTTTTCAGATTGCGCGAGAGCGCGTCTATCGTTTTCTGCCTTTTCTCGGGCTCGACTTCATGGAGCACAAGGTGAACGACGATCACATCGAAACCGTCAGGGTCGGAATCGAGCCTGGTTATGTCGCCGACTGTGAAGTCAACGTTCGGGAACTGCTTCAAACGTTGTGTCGCGACGTGGGTCCAGGCTTCGGAGGTGTCGAGACACGTCAGTCGGCCGCCGCCACTGAGCAATCGGCGGGCAATATGGCGGCTCAAGGCTCCTGAGCCGGAGCCGAAGTCGAGCACCTTCTCATCCCCCTCCAGACCGAGGCTATCGGCGTACCTCCCGTAGAGGCTACTGACGAGGCCATGATGCAGCAGCCTATCTTTGATGATATCAATGCGGCTGGGATCATCGAACTCCACGATGCTTCTCCCTTCATTCACAAGACCAGAGGACACCTACGGCTTCAGGCTGATGTCGGCGGTCACCATCGTGGTCTCGCCGTGGGCCAGGACGCGCTCGAGGCGCAATAGCAGGTAGTCGCGGCCGGCATGTCGCGCCGCCTCAATCGCTTTCTTGTATTCGCCTAATGTCTGCACGTCACCGCGGTTGACCTTCACGATGACATCGCCGGGCCTGACCTTGCCACGGGCAGGCGAGTTGCCTTTGACCTCAACTACTACCACGCCCTGGTCGCGTTTGAGTTCGAATTCCTTCCTCAATTCGCCGTCTATGGCCCTGACCTCCAGACCGAGGCCGGGCTTCTTCTTGCGGGCTGCGGAGGGCTTTCGCTCGTCAAGGCCCGCGTACTTGGCGGGCATCGCGCTCAGCTTGACAGACAGAACTTGCTCTTTGCCATCCCGGACTACGCGGAGCTTGACCTGCGCTGCCGGCGGGTGACGGGAGATGGCCTTCTGCAGCTCCCAGGTGGAGGCGACTTGTTGCTCGTCAACCGCAGTTATGACATCGTCCACGCGCAGTCCGGATTTGGCGGCGGGAGTCTCGGGCAATATCCTGGTAACCAGCGCCCCGCCGGCGGGAACCTCATAGAAGTCGCGCATGTTCGGGCTGAGATCATCAATGCCCACGCCCAGCCAGCCACGCGGCACCTTCCGCTGGGCGATAAGCTTCGGCACTACGTAGGCCGCGGTGTCAGCGGGGATGGCAAAGCCAATCCCCACACTCACCGGCATCGCCCGGCCTCCGGGGGAGGCGATGGCCACGTTGACCCCAACCACCTCGCCGTTGAGGTTGACAAGCGGCCCGCCGCTGTTGCCGATGTTGATGGAGGCGTCGGTCTGGATGACGTCGCCAATGGTAATGTACTGCGACTGGCCGTGGAGCGGACGTCCCTTGGCGCTGACGATGCCGGCTGTGACAGTCTGGTGCAGGGCGAAGGGACTGCCGACCGCCATCACCCACGAACCTACCTTCAATTTCTTCGAATCGCCCAGCTTGAGCACCGGGAGTTTGCGGTCAGCCTCTATCTTGATGACAGCAAGTTCGCTCTTGGGATCGGTGCCCCACAGTTTCGCCGGGTAGTAGCGGCCATCGCCTTCGCGGTCGTTGAGCTCCACCCGGATAGCTCCCGCGTTTCGCACCACATGGGCGTTGGTAACAATAAAGCCGTCAGACCTGTAGATCCAGCCGGAGCCCATACTCATGCCCTCGGGGCCTTCGGCTTCTTCATCATCATGGTCGCGCAATCCCGGTGGCATCGGGAACTCGTATTCCTTGAACCACTCGTACAGTTGCTTGCGGTCAATTCCGGCCGGTGGCGACTCTATTTCACAGAATATGCTAACCACAGCCGGCAGCGTCTGCTCCGCCATCTTGATGAAGTTGGCTTCGAGCGTGCGCAGTTGTGTGTCACTGCTGGAGCTGACAGGCTCGCGCAGAGGAGGGCTGCAGGAAAGCGCCAGCGTTGCCAGTACCGCGCAGACCACTATGCCGACAAGGACTATGCGCCTGTGGCCGTGAGAATGATACCCGTTCTGTCCTGACACAATGCCGACCTCCGAGCAATGACACACTGTAATCACCCTAACGACCTCGGGCTGGAAGCTGAGAATTGACCCACGCCTGCGGCGTGGGTACCCCCATTCTCACCTGACCTGCGCTTGGCGCAGGTCAGGCCGAGCCACGCGTCTTGTGAATTATTCGGGATAGCACAATCGCGACCAGGCCTGCCAGGATGCCGACCAGGTCCGCCAGCCAGTCGTAGATGTCGCACCAGCGCCCCCGGATAAAGAGCTGGTGTGCCTCGTCAAGTGCGCCAAATCCCCCACATATCAGGAATGTGTACAGCCAGCAGTAAGCCAACGATAGCCTCGGATAGGTTATAGACAGTGCACGGAAGACCAGTATGCCCAGAGGGATATAAATGGCCGTGTGGATCGCCAGGTCTGGCAGATTCAGCTTGCCTATGGACACCAGCATGTCAGATGGCAGTGAGGTAAGCGTGAGGATGACACACGCATAAACGCCGGACAGTGTCCAGGCCCGCTTCATGGATTCTCCGTCCCTGGCGGCCTTAGCCGCCGTTGTTGCTGACGATGATAGTGCAATGCTCGCTGAGAAGCGGTCGTCCCGTGGCATTGCAGAGCGCCACCTCGATGCGGTGCTCCCCGTTGCTGTAATCGTCGGCATTCAGCAGATATGTGTAAGGTGCGCAGGTGGTCATTGCCTTGAGTACACCGTCAATGAGGAAGGTTACGTATGAGAAACCCTCGCCTGCGACCTGGACGACAACCGGCACCGAGCCGGTAACTACAGCGCCCTCAGTTGGCTTCACGATCTCCAGCTTAAGCGTGGGCTTGGTGGCCTCTGATAGCTCGCTCGGCTCCTGTTGCGCTGCCGCTGGCGTCTCTGCCACCGCCTCGCGCCCACGCCGTTGGTTGTCGTAGTAGGTGTGGATGAGATAATTGCCCACTACCAGAGCACCCAGTACGTGAAAGGTGGTTCGTTGCTCGAGCGGGTGTCCGGAGCCGGTCTTGGCCTCGAACAGGTAAGCGGGAATGCCCCGCACCAGGCCAAAGTAGCGGTGACATAGCTTGCGTGAGTCGTTGCTGTAATCATAGTAGAAATTCGCCGGCAGGCTATAGGCCTGCATCCAGTCGGCAAGCCTCAGGCTGCAGATGCGGCAGTCGTCGCTGAGCCATGTAGCAATCCTGTCATCATGGCCGATGGTCTCGACAAAACTCTGGGCATAGGCGGGCTTGTCGGAACCGGCGGGAAGCTCGTGCATGTCAATTGCCGCCAGCGGCTGCCACCGGCTGAGTGCCTCGGCAACCGCCCGGGTTTCAGGCTGGCTGAGACTGATCCAATCCCGGTTCAGGTCCACATTGGCCGCGTTGAGCCGTCTGGATGCTGCCACGCCATCCGGATTCGCCATCGGCACGACCGCGATGGTGAGTTGCTCCAATATGCGCTGACTCGTCTCATCATCGGTGGTGGCGAAGTACCGCAAGAGCGCCAGTGCCGCCTCAGTTCCCGAACATTCAGTACCGTGCTGGCGGGCAACAATGAACAGGCACGGTGGGCCCTCGGCGGGGTTCAGGCCGACATTCTTGGGCGCTTGCACGGCCACCAGCACTACTGCACGGCCTTTGTGGGTGTAGCCGATGCTCTCGACGGTAATGCGCGGTGAGGCTGCCAGCTCCTGGACGGCGGTCATGAACTGTTCGTAGCTATGAGGCTGCGAGGGGGCCAGTGCCACGATGTCGCCGACAATATCACCGGCACACAGGCCAGCCGCCGCGACCAGCAGCAATATCATCCCGCCGGCCCGCAGCCATGTATTCCTGGATCGCGCCTCACAAGTAGTTCGCGACATCTTGCCTACCATTCCCTGCCTCGCTCGGCCAGAAAGTCGGAGACCGTTTCCAGGTCAGAAAGCCTCCCAACATCGTACCAATAGGCCTCCGTGTCCAGATAGCCGATGACTTTTTCGCCATTGGCAATCATCTCAGGTATCACATCAGTGGCGAAATCCTTGCCCGGCGCGCAATAGTCCAGTACACGGCTGGAAAAAATGTTGATTGCCGCATGAGTGGGCTTGCCTATCGGCGGCTTTTCGATGAAATCAACCACGCGGTCGTCTTCGTCAAGCTGGGCGACGCCGGCATGGAATCGAACCCCGGTCACCACGCCGATGGTGGCCGCTGCGCCCGTGTCAAGGTGTTTGCGTGCCATCGCTGCTGCATCGAGGTTACAGATGATGTCGCCGTAGTGAACCAAGAAGGCCTCTTCATCTGCCAACAGCTCTCGCATCGCCGCGACCTCACCGGCAGTCTGCGAGGGCTGTGGCCGCTCGACATAGTGGATGTCAACATCCCAACGCGCCCCGTCGCCGAAGTAGTGGCGCAACTGCTCAGGAAAGTCGGTAACCGCTGCGATGAACTCGGCAAAGCCCTGGTCGCGCAGCTTGATCAGAATGTACTCCATCAGCGGCCGGCCAGCGACCGGTATCATCCCCTTGTTGATGTAATACGTCAGCGGGCGCATGCGTGTGCCGTGACCGGCAAGCAGGATGATGGCTTTCATAGCTGCTTTGACATCTCCAATGAACGTGTCGGGCTGGAAGCCCGACTTACGCGATGTTGGTTATGCGTTCGGCGTTGCCATAGGCCATCTGCTGCCGCCATTCGATCGGAATGTCGAGGCCGGCCAGCCACTCAACCTGCGGCAGCTTCTGGCCGGCCTGCAAATAATCCGTCCCGAAAATCAGCTT
>JALGTY010000255.1 GCA_029821145.1 Candidatus Zipacnadia bacterium | reverse complement strand
CCAGTTCATGCTGGGCCACTTCTCGTTGGCGCTGACCTGCTCGGCATTGGTGGTAAAGGGCCCGCTGAATGTATAGTTGTGTTGGTCGCCGAAGCCGAGCTGGTTCCCGCGAACCGTGCGCACTTTGCGAAGCTCACTGCTGGCGATGCCGAAGAAGGGATGCTCGTCGAGGAAATTGGGCGCAAACGCCAACCCTCCCTTGGGATCGGCCATATATGAGTAGTACCTGTTGAGCATGTCCATATAGTTGGGCGCGCCCTCACCATTCATCCCGTCATGATAGTGGTGGTTGTATAGCACGCACTCCTGGTGGCCGGCAGCGAAGTCGAACAAGTACTTGTTCTGCAGCAGGATGCCCAGCATCATCAGGTCGGTGTAAGCCCCGTCCTGATAGTCGGATTGCAGAGGAAAGCTCTCGAAGAGCAGGGCCAGCTCCCGCATCAACTTGGTCATAATCTTGCGGTCAAGGGCTTCCGGATCGCCGTATTTCTTCTGGGAGTAATACTTGAACGCGGGATGGTGGCGGACACGGGCAAACGGCTCCACCCAAGTAAGCTCATTGCCCTGGAAAACCCAGCCGCGGCTGATGCACGGACGCCCCCGGTTCCAACGGGACTTGTTACAGGTGTAGCCGACACGAAGTGGTCGCGGCCAGGTCTCCCACTCGGCGCGCGTCAGGGGCTTGCCGTCCTCGCCGGTCGCCAGTTCGTTGCGGTAGGACAGCGGCAGGCCGTAGTACACATCCGCCACCCGGTCCAGAAGCGCCGCAAGCTTGTGAACGTGCAGCGGATTTCCGGTGTCATAAAATGCGCTCATCAAGGCATCGGCGCGTCCTGAGACGCCACCCCAGCGGGCGTGTGCGACTATCGTCGCCGGGAAGATCTGCCACTTCACGCCGTCCTTGTCGGTGAATTCGTATGCGGGGACCTCTTTGACCGTGCCGTCGAGGTGCAGGAATTCGGCAGTGCTGTTCGGGCGCAGTTTGTAATCATCCGGCATGTCCTCTTCGCGCTCGTAGAGGTCCTGCCCACAGCAGGAGGTCGTGGCATGAAAGGGATTGTCGGGGTCCAATCTCACGCCCGGCAGAATCCACGAGTCGATTGCGCCGCACAAGGGGCAGTAGGAGACCATAGCGCCCTCGGCTTTTGCCTTGCCGGGGTCCCCTTCCAGGACCCGTCCGAAGGGTGAAACGTGATCCGGGATGAGGGCCTCAAGCTGGTCGTCAGGAGGATCCGCTTTGGCATAGGTCTGGTACGCCTGCTCCGGAGGCAGCGGCTCGTGGTCCTTCTCCCACATCTGCATCCGCGTGCGAGTCCACTCGGCCATGAACTCCTCCGGCGGCGGCATCGGTATCTTTCTGCCGGGAATCAGCTCCGCGACCTTTGCCGCCCGGTCCGGCGCATGCCACGAATAAGCCAGCTCCTGCGAGCATGCCTGCGAGACGAGAACCGCGAGTGCCACCATCATCAGACCCGTCGCGACGAGGAGCATGCGCCTGGAATGCGTCATTGCCTCAAATCCGGCCGGAGTATCAACATGCAATTGCTGATTAGACATTGGATTCCCTCTCAGTCTGGAAGCGGCTTCAAAACCTCGTTTTCGGAGACTCACAGGCTAGAAACTGTGCCACGCGAAGGAAAAGGCACCCTCACCCCCGGCCCCTCTCCCGCAGGGAGAGGGGAGAACGGCAACGACAAAAGCTGACAGGCTGGGCTTCGACAAGCTCCCTTCGGCAAGCTCAGGGCGGACACGGCAGCCCCTGCGGGAAAGACGCTGCTGCTTCTTACCCAGGGGACAGTCCCTAAAGGGACAGTCCCCCCATCCACACCGGATTTTGAAACAGCTTCTAGCCCGAATTATTCATGAAGGAAAAGAAAGGAATAGCGGAGAGACGCGGAAATGGGCTATATATGTTGTTGAGCCTTATTCCGGAGGTCTCCCCGCAAATGACACAGTGTAATTCGCAGCTCAGCTTCGGACTCCTTCATCGTAAGCAAATTGTCGGTGCCTTCGACGGTGGTGATATCTCCTCCGATGGCGGCGTCATGCTGGTAGCTGAAGCCGATGACGCTCTCGGCCTGACGCGAAAACTCAGCGCCGTGCTCTCGGATCAGCGCCAGCCGGGTAAGGTGCGCCACTGGGTGGATGATCTGATTCGCCAGCGCGTCTATCAGATCACCCAGGGCTACGAAGACTGCAACGATGCCGATGACTTGCGCCACGATGCGATGTTCAAGACAGCGATCGGCCGCTTGCCCGCCTCGGGCCATGACCTGGCGTCGCAGCCGACTTTGTCGCGCTTTGAAAACAGCGTCCGCCCGTGCCAGCTTCTGGCAATGGCGCGAGTGCTGCTCGAGGTGTTTTTGAAGCAGTACGCGAGTGCCGCGCCGGAGCGGATCATTTTGGATTTCGACGCCACCGATGACGAGACGCACGGGCAGCAGCAATTCGCCGAGTTTCACGGCTTCTATGATGAGCATTGCTACCTGCCGCTGATCGTGACGGCGAAAGTAGATGAGGGGCCCAAGGAGTTGGTTGCCGCGATCTTGCGTCCGGGCGGCTCCCATGCCAGCAGCAATGCGCTTTCTGTACTGAAGCGTCTGGTGGCCGCAATCCGGATCCGCTGGCCGCAGGTGCAGATTCTGTTGCGGGCCGACGCCAGCTTTGCGATACCTGACATCTACGACTGGTGCGAGGACAATGACGTGGAGTATCTCATCGGCCTGGCGCAGAACTCTGTTCTGTTGCGTCTGGTCGAGCCGCATCTGGCAGCGGCGCGCGTGGAGTTGGAGCAAACCGCAACCAAAGTGCGGAACCTGCATGAGGCGCTGTACGCGGCGGATAGCTGGTCGCATTCTCGGCGCGTCCTGATGAAGGCGGAGGTGACGGAGAAGGGCGACAATCCGCGCTTTGTGGTCACGAGCCTGGTGGGCGGCGATGCCGAGACGCTGTATGATCTGTATGCGCAGCGCGGCGAAATGGAGAACCGGATCAAGGAGTTGAAGAACGACCTGCAGATGGACCGCACGAGTTGTCATCGGTTCGTGGCCAATCAGTTTCGTGTGCTGCTTCATGCGACGGCATTCGTATTGCTGAGCTTCATGCGCAAACTGCTTGCGGGAACGCGGCTGGCAAATGCGCAGGTCGGGACTCTGCAGCGGCATCTTCTGAAGCTGGGGGTGTTAGTGAAGGAGACGTGCCGGCGGGTGCGGCTGAGCTTCGCTTCGCATTGTCCGGTCCAAGGCCTGTGGGTTTTGCTGTTACGACGAATACGGGCGGCGGCGATCTGAGGCGAGCTGCTGCAAAAGGGGCGTTTCGAGACTGGATGCGACATCCCAGGGATCAGTGTGCCTGGCGAGTGGATTTCGAGTGCTTGTGCGACGGCAAGAGAGGATAGCTTGCGGCTGATCGGCCTTTCAGGCTGCAACTGCCATGTTCTGGTATCCTTCCCACGCGGACTCGCACCCGAAATCCACTCGACCCAGATGCTTATGAATAATTCGGGCTAGTTGTTCACGAGCCTCCCCGGACGTGCAGTGCTGCCCTTGGGGAGGTTGAGGGTCACGGATACCGGCGCTGCGACCCGGTAGGTGCTGTTGCCAATGAGCTGCACACTCACCGCATACGGCCAGACGATTTCATCTCCAATACCATAGTCATACACCTCAAACCATGTGCCGTTGGCGAACTCTTTGGCCAGCTTGTCAGCCTTGGCATCCGGGTGGGCCTCGGGGTCAATTATCGCGCCGTTAGCGCTCCGCACCTCCATGATTTTGTACTCAACGCTGCGCTCGGCATTGACCAGCCGTGCCCCGTGATAGTAGCGATAGCCTTGCAGTTGGAACGGCGTGTCGGTCTTGACCCGGAAATCCTCGACGCCCGTAATCTGCCCTGTGCCGATGCGCGAGTCCATGTCCAGGCTCAGTTCCATACCTCCGCTGACCGCCTTTGCGGCCAGCACCCTGTAGGCCAGGCGGCGGACAGGATTCGTTATGAATACGTATGCGCCGATCATGGCCTCGGGCGAGAGCGGAGCCGGCGAGACGGTGATGGTCTCCGCGGCCCGGTCCACTTTGGTTATCTCAGCGCGGTACTCCGGGCTGTCCAAGGTAATGCCGAGGTCGCCTTTGGTGAGGGTGGTGCCGCCTACCAGGGACATTGCCACCGGCACCCCGTCCTGCTCGGCCCAGAAGCCGAAACGCCCTGCGAATTTGAGACCGCCCTCAACCGTGCGCTGAACCGTCGGGTCGGCGGCACGGAGCAAGGTATCAGTGCGGTCAGCCAGATGCACAACACAGCCCTGGGCCGCGAAGCCAGCTTCATCATCGCCGGAGACTTCCAGGGGCTGCACCTGGCGGATGAAGGGGCTGTTCATGTACGGCTCGATGACGCTGAGCAACTGGGTCTTCAACGGCGTTTCGCCCTGCCGGTGCAGCATGATCCACTTCATCTCGTAAGGGTTGCCACCTGCAGGGGAGGTGCCATCGCAGATGTTGACCTCGGTGCCCTCGGCGCTGACGACCGTGAGGCGAAGGTGGATACCGCCGCCGGTCTTCAGCTTCCAATCCGCCGACCAGACGCCCTCGGTTTGCCCCTTCTCCACATTGTACAGGTGCGGGAAGGGAAACATAAGGCCCCTCCAGCCGTAACCCCCGTGGCTGCATCCGTGCTCCTTGAGCCACGCAGGATCCTCCTGTTTCGCAAGCTGAATGCCGCTGGTGGTGAAGTCGCCTTCCTGAGCATGGAAGGGCCACCAGTGCTCATTGCCGCCGGAGATGCGGTAGAAGTCAACACAGTAGAACTGGTCGGGACCGGCATCCACCAGTGCCAGGGTGCGGCGCTGCCAGTCATCGGCGGGCAGTTCGATCTTCTTTTCCGCATCGAGTCGGTCCACAAAGTTCTGCGCCCGGGCCTCGGCCACATGTACCAGCCCGGCATCGGCAAAGAACTGCGCCTGAGCCGTCATCCGCTGGTACGGGAATTGGCGGGCACCGTAGTGGCTGGTCCAGGACGGCTCCCAGGCCCCCCAGTTGCGCGGATAGCCCATGTGGGTCAGCAGCAGGCCCTGATAGGCCTGCAGGCCGAAGTTCATGATCTCATCCTGGCAGTGACCGCGGCTGCGGCCGTAGTACATCCAGAAGGCCCGCTTGTGCTCTCCCTCGCCCCCGCGCAAGATCGCAATGCCATAGCCGTCGTGCAGGGAGCTACTATCGTTCCAGTCATCAGGCCACTTGTCCGCTTGCTTCTCGATCTCTTCGCGAGTATAGGGGAAGCCTGCCGAGGGCTGCCATTTCTGATCGCGAGCCAACGCCCATGCGAACTTGGGGTCCTCAAACATCTTGTAAGCATGTTCGAAAGCGCCAAAGCCACCGTTTTGAAAGGTTCTCTTGGGCAGCTTCGAATAGTTGGGCCAGCTACCGCCATCGCCAATCTGTGGGAAGTGGCGGTCAACAGTGACGGTGTCCATGGAGAAGTCGAAGACGTTGCGGTAACGACGGTTCACAAGGGAAGGGTACTTGTCTTCTGAATAGCGGTCGGGGTGTCTTTCGCGCATCCGCTCGATTGTCTCGACGATTGGCCCCAGGCCCTTGATGTGCATACCGTTGTAGCCGCCGGTCGATTCGAAAGGAGCGCCATCACGGAAGAAGGTGTTGGGCGCGAAGATGATCATTGGATTGAACTCGAACACAGCGCCGTAGTAGAGGAAATCCATGAATTCGGTGCCGCGTTCGTAGTCGAGTATCTCGGCCATGCGCGCGAAGCCCCACTGCGAATATGGCTCATTGGAGGCACATGACGCGTCCATGCTGCCCTGCATCCAGACGGCGAAGAGGTTCTCCTCGATGAAGCGGCGCACGTCTTGGTGCGTCTTGACATCAAAGCCTTTGCTCTGGAGGAAGGGGATGATGTCCGGGTCTTTTTCGATTGCAGGGAAGATCTTGTCGTAGGCTTCGGCATGGGCGATCTGCTGGCCGGGCTGCTCTATCGGGTAGGTGTTGAAGCCGGTTGCCCGCAAGTATGGCCCCTCGTCGAAGCGTCCCTGGCCGAAGCGTTCGACCTGTGAGACTCTGTTGCGGTGCCGGTGCTGGGTCATGGTAGCGAGGTAGCTGTACTCTACAGCCAGGCGGGAGAGCGCCACCAAAGCTTTGTGGACATATCTCACGTCACCGGTGGCCACATAGCTGTTGGCACACGACGGCACGACCGTCATCATCCTGCGGCAGTAGTACTGACACACCTCGGCGATGAAGCCATAGTGCTTCCCGTCCTGCACGTACGCTCCGCCGATGCCGTCGTCCGGGAAATCGCCGCTGGTCATGTCACCGTTGGCGAAGTCGTTCGAGGGATACACCTCGTCACCCACGGGGCAGCGGATCTTCCAATTCCACGGCGGCATCGAAGTCTCAAAGTGCCAGGGATAATAGGCTCTCTTCTGGTAGATCTCTTTGCCGTGGACCGGGCATCCCAGCGGCAGGTTCACCCAGTGCCAGCGAGGTATGGTGCTGTCGGGCTGCATGTCCCAGATGATGTCGTCGGAGACATCCAGCCACCCGCCGCTGCCCTTGGCGGTTTTCTCTTCCGCACCGGTCGGGAATAGCTGTTTCTCCTTGAGTTCCGGCAGCGGCTCGCCCAGCGGCCAGCGCCGAGGCAACTGCACACCCTTCAGTTCCCTGAATTGGCGCAGGTCGTCAAGAGACCAGATCTCGATGGTGATGGTGATCTCATGGTCTGGGTGCGCAAAGACGATCTCCGCTTGCCTGGCGGGCCCTAAGCTGCGGAAATAGTATCTGCGCACTTCCTTACTCGTGGGCAGTGGCGTGCGGTCGAACATCTCGACGCAGTCGGGCGCTGTGACCTGGATCTCTGGCGCGTCAGCGGGCGCCTTCAACGCGACCATGAACATGCGGTCCACGCCCACCACGTCGGGGGCATAGGCCACGACTGGATCAGGCTTGCCCTCCTGCGCCGAGCACTGCATCACTGTCAGTAGCAGTACAATAGCGGCGATAAGCAGCTCTCGGTCCATCTTTACCACCTGCCTCATATCGGCTAGCCAAACCTGAGGTCCTAGTTCGGCCAAGGTGCTCTGGCACCTGCCAGAGCTAGTATCTGCTGACATCAGTTGGTGCTACTTGATATCCCCGTAAATGAAGCCGTCATCATACCCGGCAGCGATCTGAAGCTTGCCGTCGCCGTTGAGATCAGCTACCACAACTTCGGTCACGTTCCCGTCGGCTCGGAAGGTGCTGAGGAGGTTGCCCGTGGCGTCAACAACGCGTACCATCCCGCCCTCGGTGCCTACCACGATCTCCGGCGTTCCGTCACCATCAATATCGGCTGTGATCAGGTCCGTTATCGCCTCGCCGACGTTCCTGGCCCAGAGAATATCGCCCTCGGCATCTGTGACCAGCAGGTGGAAGTTCTTGGAGCCGGCAACCAATTCGAGCTTGCCATCACCGGTCACATCGGCGAGGGCAACCTGGCTGACCTCGGCACCCATGAATTTGGCCCAGGCCTTGTCGGAGCCCAGTTCCTTGCAATGGACGCCGCCGACGCGGGAGCCGGTGATAAGCTCAGGCATACCGTTGCCGTCCATATCGCCTGCCGCGGTGGTCATGGCCGCGCCGTGGTAGCCGACGCTGACGGAGTGTATCCTCTTGCCGTCAGGGCCGAACACGTTTGCCGCACAATAGGTGGTGCTGATGAACGAGGCCAGCTTGCCATCATCCATTTCAACGAAGGCGATCTCGGTCGGCTGATGGGCCCAATTCTTGGCACTCCATACCAGCTTGCCGGTATGGTCGTAGCAGTAGGCGAACCAGTTGCTAGAGCCGATCACGATCTCGCCCTGCCCGTCAGCATCTATATCCGCACAGTTAACCACCTTTACTACTCCGGTCTGGGGTACGCGCTCAGGATACGCCGCGTTGGCCGGAGTCGGCACCGACCACAGCAGATTGCCCTGGTAGTCGAAGCAGTAGAGCTTGCGGTCGTTGCAGCCTGCGAGCACCTCAGCCTTTCCGTCATTGTCCAGGTCATATCCGTCCACACAGCGCGCCAGACCCTCAAGTTCGGCTTCCCAGACCACAGTGCCGTCGCCCTTGAGGCACTTGACCTGATTGCCCGCGGCGGCAAGGAGCTCAACCGTACCGTCACCATCCACATCTACCGCATCCAGACCGTTGGTGGTCAACGGCATTTTGACCTCGCGTTGCTCAGGGGTCACCGCTTCGAGGGATATGCGCATCTCTCTGACGGCGGTCCGCGCGCTGGCGAACTCGGTGATGAAAACCCGGATGCGGGCGGTCTTGATAGGCCCGAATGTGTAAGTCCAGTTGACGCCGGTCTCGTCTATTTCGATCTCAGCTTCGACCGGATACCACTTTTCACCATCCCATGCCTGCAACTGCTGACCTTCCATGGTGGGCTCATAACCGGGACTGTAATAATCAATCTGAAAGCAGCCGACTGCCACCGGGCTTTCCCACTCCATGCCGAGGTCCTTGGGAAGGTCGCCCGACCAAGCCGCGCCGCTCCCCACAGCGCAGTAACTTTCGCGATCGCCGTCAACTGCCTCGCGTGCATTGGCGCCGGCTTGTGCCTTCGTCCAGCATTTTGCCGTGCCGGTGTTGAAATCGGCAACTTCCTGCCCCTCTGCGTTGACATAGACCGTCCTGGATTGCATGGCGTAGTTTTCCAGTTTCCAGGCCGCCTGCATCTGCTTGGCTTCGGCAGCGCCACCGGCCAGGGCCGCCACTTTCTCATTATGCTGCTTTTCGAGGCGCGCGTAGGCATCTTGCCAGGAGCCGATGTCCAGCTTTGCAGCTTTGGGTGCGAAACTCAGGGTGTGCTTGCCTGCGGGCACCGAAAACTCCACCGTATTTGGTCGTCGGTCGCTTGTTTGAAGCTCTACCGGCTTGTCACCCAGCTTGACTTCACCCTCCGCCGGCAGCGCGACCACAGTCTGCTCTTTGGCTTCAATGGTACCGGTGGCGACCTGTGCGATGTCCACCTGTATGTTGACCGGGCTGGACGCTGAGAACCAGGTTTGGCCTTTAGCGGTGAGATTCTCGCCGGCAGTCAGGGCGAAGCTTTGCGGGGTGATGTAGAAGACAGCCGCGACGCAGCGAGGCTGATCTGAGGCACAGCCCTGCAACTCGCAGTCGGGTGGCCTTTTCAACCGCTCTCTCAGCCGTGCTTTGCGCCTCTGTGAGTCCGACAATCCGCTCAGACACGTTGTCGGTCTCCCTGCCGTTCCCTGCCATCGTCAACTGCATCATCTGGCCGGGGCCGGAACCGAACACTAGCATTCCGATTTCAGATGCGTGGGCATTGTCGGAGGTCACTAGTCTCAGCCTATACGCACGCACCTGGTGGAACGCCCTGCAATCGAAGGTGCGAACGCGTTGGAGCGAAATGTGGTCGATCGGGCAACAAAGAGTTGCTGCAGCGAAGGCTACTGCTTGAGTGGTTACATCATCACCACCATCGACTTCCGCGTCCGCTAGTGCGAACTCCAGCGGAATGGACGCAAGGGTGAGCAGAAAGACTATGAGCAAGATTCTTCGGACTTTCATTCGTGCTTACCTCCAGAGCCCTGGGCTCCGGGCTTCGCTGAGCCCTCCACCCAGGGCTGCAGAAGATGCTCCGAGTACCGCATTGCTACTGGTATTACTTTAGGCGGCAGGTCACTGGTACCCTATTCCGTGTGCCAAGTTGCC
>JALGTY010000254.1 GCA_029821145.1 Candidatus Zipacnadia bacterium | reverse complement strand
CCGGCCCGGGTCTGCGTAATAGACACGAAGTTGTCGTCATGCAGCCGCTCGATCAGCGTCTTCTTGGCCAGCATCTTGGCCAGATCCATGAGCGGGAAGGTCATGGCGGGCGTGTTGAACATGTACTGGGCGACATAATGGGTCACCCCCGTGGCCTTGGCGTTGTATGCGCCCAGGAAGGCCGCAGCTACCGCGACGGCACCGTGAGCATCGCGTAGGCTCCAGTGGTGGGCCTCGTTGCACTCCACGGGGATGCCGTGTTCGGCGTACCAGCGCATGGTCTGCTGGTTTTCGGCAATGCTCTCTACCGGCGAGCGATCGGAACGGCCGTCGAGCTGGTTATACCAGAGGAGCGGAATAGCGCCCCAGGCGTTGCGGAGGTTGTGGACGGACATCTCCGCCCACTCGATCAGGTCCCGCGTTCCGGCATAGACGCGCAGAAGCGGATGGTTGCCGCAGCGAGTAGCCTGGTAGATGGCCTCCAGGTCCTCGGGTTTGCGCAGTGGCACTCCCCCCGCGCCGGTCAGTTCGGGGCGCATCTGTTCGGGGCGGAAGAAATGCTCCTGCGCATTCTGATCCGGGCCCAGGGAAAGCACATCGAGCACTTGGGCCTCGGCAATGAGGCGCGCGCCTTCGACGGTAGCCTCGACTGTCGGCTGGCCGAAGTGGTGGCGAATTATGGGGTGCCCGTGGTTTTTCTCGATGCGCTCCAACAGCGTGGCAGCGTGATTGGGCTCCTGGGCCGCGGATACCCCGCCATGCAAGTAGGCAACAACGTCGTCGGGGGTGGCTTCCCCGCCGAAGACCTCGTCAAACAGGCCGACCTGGCGGGCCTGCTCCGCCACTGGCTCTGTGCCTCCGAAGATGAACTTGCGATCTTGAAGGCCTTGCTGCTGAACCTGCCGGGTGAGGTCTTCGAGCAGGGCTCGAGCCACCTCCGGGGTCAGGCGGTAGCTGACAGCGACGAGCTGCGGCTGCAGGCGTTCGATTTCGCTGACCAGACGCTCGACCGGGACGGCCGTGCCCAGTGAGACCGTCTCATAGCCTTCCCGTGCCGCCAGGCGCATGAAGTTGAGCAGGCCAGCGAGGTGGACGCAGTTGCCCAGAGCAGCTCCCAGTGCCAGAGGCTTATGGCTCTCCTGGTGCACCTTCCATCACCAACCTTCGGATTTGCCTGACGGTCAGGCCGGCGATCCCGAGGCTTTCCACGGTGCGGCCGACGCTCCAGAAGTCCTGGCCCAGCATGGAGGAGCAGATATGGGCCACAGAGGACATGATGGGGGTGGCCACACCAAGCTGCTGGCCGAGGGAGATCATTGGAATCAGGCTCATGGGAACGTCTTCGAGAATGTAGCGGTGCGTCAGATGTGGCGGGGCCATAATGCCCTCGTAGGCCGGGGTGGCCTGGACCGCGTGATAGAGGTCTGCGCCGGCCGCATCATAGGCCAGGTAGAGCCACTGGCGCGTGCTGCGGATGGGTATGCCCAGAGCATCTCCCAGCGCAACGCGCTCGCGGTCCATTTCTTCCAGGACCTGTGCCACCGAGGGGGTGATGCCGGCCAGGTAGTGCTGAAAGTCGCCGTGGGTGTCCTCCACACGCGCGGCGTTCATCATGAGCACGCCAGGATGGAAGATGATGGCCACGTTGCTGAGGCTAGTCTGTAGCACGCTGCCGCCGGCCACGAACTGCCGGTAGGCCACGCGTAGGGCCTTGAGCACCTCGGCGGTGCGATAGGCAGGTAAAGCCGCCACCGGCACGTTGTTCTTCACCGCGAAGATACGCACCTCACCTGGCTGTGTCACGCGACTGGCGTAGATGAAGGTTTGCGTCTCGGCAAGGAGTACCTCGGCGGTGCAGCCACACTCGCGCAGGTGGTGGCGAAACTCCAAGGCGCCGCCGGTGCGCCCTGGGTTAAGCACCACGATGTGGTCATCGCGGAGGTGGGGCGCACATTGCTGCGCCAGGAAGGCGTGACCATACGCGGGCACCACGATCATCGCGATGTCGGCGTCGTGCAGGGCCTCTCCGGCGTCAGTAGTAATCCGATCAATCCTCGCCTCGCCTGATTCGACGTTGTCCAGTCCGGGGCTTAGCAGCTCGATGACGCCCCGTTCGCGGATAAAAGCCAGGCGCTCTTCACTGCGGTTGTAAAGCGTAACACTGAAGCCTTTGAGGGAGAGATGGGCAGCCATGGCCATGCCGCCATGCCCCGCACCCATCACGCAAAAGCGTGACTTGGACTTGGCATCTGATGTGGGATCCCGTGTCATCTATTGCTCTCACTTTCTGACGTGAAGTCGGAAGAGCTGGTGTATTGTCATCATTCTCACTCTTGGCTATCGGCACCAGAACTCCTGCCGGTATGGTGAATCTGGGACAAGCCGAACGGCGACGGCACCCCTCACCCTGACCCTCTCCCGCAGGGAGAGGGAAAACGACAACGGCAACGTCACCCGGGGCTGCTCTTCGGCGAGGTCAGTGCGCCGACTGTGTTGTGACCGCGGTGTGGTCGAAGGCGGCAAAGAAGCGCGGCAGCGTATAAGGCATCATCAGCAGGTGGGAAACGCCTGGCGGCGCGCTGTCCAGGAGGCTCTCGGCATATTCGCGGTAGTCATACAACATGGCACGGTAATGCTGCTGGGCGCGGCGTGCGAGTCCGAAGGCGGAGGCGAAGTCGTCATTGACAAATGCCTGCTCGCTGGCCGCTTTGAGCTGTGTCGCCTGTGCGTAGTGTTCATCAGCCGAGTCAAGTTCAACTTCGAGTGCGTGCAGCCGCGCGTGTACATGCTGCATCTTGGCGTGGAGGTACTCAAGCAGCATCTGTGTGTGGGCGGCGACCTCGGGCAGCCGCTTTGCCAGTTCCCGCTGGTATTGTTCACGCGGTCCGCGCGCCTCCTGGATGACGATGACCTGCGTGACATCCACTGAGACAGCAGGGATCGTGAGGTTACCGGCATCGGCCTGCATGTCGAGGTCTGCAATGCACGGGAAGCCGAACCTGTAGGCAGTCAGGGTGCCGTGCAATTGCTTCGGCCTCGGCAGCGTTATGGTCGCAGTAGCGGTCGCCTCATCCATCGCCCACTGGTATTTATCGCGCACGACGCTGGCGATGATGATTGTTGAATCGGCGAGGTCAATGCGCCCGAGGTCAATATCCTGGCAGTCGGCTGTCACCCCATCGCGCACTTCGTCACCCTCGATGATATCGCCGCCGATAATCTCCAGCTCGTGGGCCATTATCAATGCTTCAGCGGTGCGGTCGCCGTTATCGGCCTGCGGCGGCAAGAGGCCCGAAATCGGCCAGAACATGAACCCGCGCATACCGTGAGCGACCGCTCCCCAGCAAAGCAGGCGGAACTGGCCGGGAGTTGGATACATGTGCATGTCGCGGCTGGTAAAGCCCATGTGACCGTGAAAGCTGTAGATGCCGGAACACTGGAAGGCACTCCACATATACTTGCGCCCCACGCCGTCACGCAGATGGTCAAGAAAGTCATGGAAATACCACTGATACGACTTGGTGGGAATCGGATAGGCATAAGGGGCGTAGATGTCAATTGTGTCAACGAAAAGCTTGTCCGATTCGATGGTGCGACCGTTGAGGTCAACCAGGGTGGGGTGGGTTTTGTCCACGGTGCGGACTCTCTCAACGCGCTCTCTGACGAGCTTGGCGTCTTGCTCGCCGGCGGCATCGTCGAGCAGGAACCACGCCAGGAAGGCCGGGTGCTTAGGGATCCACTCCTGGACCGATGAATCCATCAGATGAATGCCGGCTCTGGCGGCCCGGTCGTACTCCTGGAGCCGGCCACCACGGCCATTGGCGTCCACGGCGTTGTAGTGATACTCCTTGAGCATCTCAAGCGGCGTGCAGGGGTAATACCAGATAAAGCCATAGTAGAAGAACGGCTCGCCGTCCACATACATGCGCTCGTTTTCGTACCGAACATTGCTCTGGGCAAGACAGGCTGCCGAGCCAACTGCGAATACGAGCATTGCAGCGAGGAGCAAACGTAGGTCTCTTGGCGGCATCTTCGGGCCTCCGGAGGAGCGTTGTGTTGCGATAGTTCTTACTTGGACTGGTTCGCGTTGCATTGTTGACGTTGCATATGGCAGTGAGTTAACAGCATTCGCGGGCTGGAAGCTGAGGACGCTGAGGCGTCCTCACCTAAGCTTTGCAGACGGCGCAAAGCTCAGGCCGCGCTACGCGTCTGTGAATATGGCGTCGTTATATGGCGATCTCACTTCTTCTGATACTTGATGCGGACCATGTATTCGCCGGGGCCAACGTGCCGGTTGACGGCCGGGCGTAGAGTGGTCCTGTCTATCTTGCCGTTGATCGCGCAGTAGCTGCGGTCATAGGCCGAGTTGAGGTCAATGCACATGTAGAAATAGTCGTTGCCGCCGGGGGCGAGAGTGAACTTGAACACATTGGTGCCCCTGACCAGCAGCGCCGCATCGAAGGCCGCCTCGTGCCAGCCGACACCCGCCACTTCATCGAGCGGGCGCTGCAGAATCACAGTGTCATTCAGCGATATGACCAGGTCGCACCACTGTTTGTCTGCCGGAGCGCCGCGGTCCAGATGCTTTTGGGACTGGGGGTCATAGGGCGCTACGCCCATCTCGTATTGCAGCATGACGCGGGCGATGTTCGCCGGGTCGTCAGGCACAACCAGCTCCTTGAAAAGCGCCGCGGTGCTGGAACATACCTGTCCCCAGAAGGAATCTTTCTCGCCATCATCGTCTTTGATAACCGTCCACTGGGCTGCCGGCAGCGGGCCTGCCAGTTGACTGAAGGAAAGAGAAAAATCGCCGCTGCCCGATACCAGACGGACCAGAGCCAGGTAGGTCCGGCCTGCTACGGGCTTGAACCATATTTGCTCGGCTACCTCCTGGGCACCAATGGTGCGGCTTTGCGAAGCCTCCACAATGCGCGTGGCAGCAGGCCCAGCGGAGCGCAGCAGGAACAGGTCGTAGTCGGCATCGCCGGCGGTGGTCAGAGCCAGATGATAGCCCTGGCCAGGCTCGGCAGCTAGCTCGAACAGTGCGGCGGGAACCT
>JALGTY010000253.1 GCA_029821145.1 Candidatus Zipacnadia bacterium | reverse complement strand
CGCCATCGAGGTCGGCGATGACCAGGTCTTTTATCGCCTCGCCGACGTTCCTGCTCCACAGGATCTCGCCTGCAGCATCCGTCACCAGCAGGTGGAAGTTCTTCGAGCCGGCGATCAGCTCTAACTTGCCGTCACCGGTCAAGTCGGCCACGGCCACCTGGCTGACCTCGGCGCCCATGCCCAGGCCTTCTTGGAGCCGAGCTCGTTGCAGTGCACACCGCCGACGCGGGAGCCGGCAATCAGTTCGGGCTTGCCGTTGCCATCCATGTCGCCGGCAGCCACGCTCATGGCCGCCCCGTGATAGCCGACGCTGACCACATGTACGCCCTTGCCGTCCGGGCCGAAGGCGTTGGCCGAATTGTAGGTGTTGCCGATAAAGGCGGCCAGCCTACCCTCGCCCATCTCCGCGAAGGCGATGGAGGTGGGCTGGTGCGCCCAATTGAGCTTCCCCCATACCTTCTGGCCGGTGTGATCGTAGCAGTAGGCGAACCAGTTGCTGCTGCCGATGACGATCTCGCCATCGCCATCCCCGTCGGTGTCGGCGCATCCGACCACCTTTATCTCGCCGGTCGCCGGCTCGACCTCCGGGAAATACGGGTCAGCCGGCGTGAGCACCGACCACCGCTCATTGCCCTGGTAGTCGAAGCAGTAGAGCTTGTGGTCCTTGCCGCCGACCACCACTTCGCCCTTGCCATCATTGTCCAGGTCATAGGCGTCAACGCAGAGAGCGTCCTTCTCCAGTTCCACCTCCCACAGAATGGTGCCATCGCCCTTGATGCACTTAACGTGCTTCCCGACCGCGGCAAGGATTTCAACTTGCCCGTCGCCATCCACATCGAACGCCGCCAGACCGTTGGTGCGGAAGGGCACTCTGAACTCACGCTCTTGCGCTGTTGCGAGTTCGGGGAATACCCGCATCTCTCTGACGGCGGTTCGACCGCCGTTAAACTCGGTGATGAACACGCGGATGCGGGTGGTCTCAATCGGCTCAAATACATAGGTCCAGTTCGCGCCGGTTTCGTCTTTTGTAATCTCAGCTTCGATGGGATACCAGTCCTCACCGTCCCAGCCCTGCAACTGCTGGCCTGAGTCGGTGGGCCCGTACTGGGCATTGTAATAGTCAATCTGGAAACAGCCGACCTTAACCGGGTCGCTCCACTCCACGCCCAGGTCCTTGGGCAGGTCACTGGTGTGCGGCAGACTGCTCTTCGTGGCCGCGTAGGTCTCCGGGTTGCCGTCCACCGCATCGCGAACTCTGGCGCCGCGCTGGGCCTCGGTCCAGTATTTGGCCGTGCCGGTCTTGTGGAGGCGCTTTACCTCCTGACCGGCTTCGTTGACGTAGACCGTCCTGATCTTCATCTCGGCGGATTCCACTTTCCAGGCCGCCTGCATCTCTTTGCCCTCGACAGCACCGCCGGCCAGGGCTGCGAGTTTCGCCTCGTGCTGCTCTTTGAATCCGGCATAGATATTCTCCCACGGGCCGATATCTACTTTCCCCGCAGCAGCCGTGAAGCTCAACGTGTGCTTGCCCGCCGGTACATTAAACAGCACGCCGTCCGGCCCCTTTTGGCCTTCCTGCAGTTTGACCGGCTTGCCATCCAGTTTGACCTCGCCCTTTGCATACAGCAGAACCGGCGTGTCCTGTTTTGCCTCAATGGTTCCGGTGGCGGTCGCTCCGATGTCCACCTGTATGTTTACCGGGTTGGGCGAGGCGAACCATACTTCTTCGCTGGCGGTCAGAGTAGTGCCCGCGGTCAAAGCAAAGCCGTCTTCGGTGACGTAGAACACAGCCGCGTCCACATGGAGGTCGGCTGCCGCGGGAGTCGCCCGGGTAAGTTCGCTTTTCCCTGTTCCAGCAAATGCGTAGCCATCAGGCGACTTGACCATGACGGTGCCGCCGGTGCCAGTTGCCCCGGTTTGGATAACTGGAACGATTTCATACGGCCACGCGCCCTCTTCAGCGGCTACATAGAGCAGGTTCATGAAGTACTGCTTGTCAGCCGGCTGCATCTCCACTGATTTGGATTCGATCACCGCGTGTCTGCTCCCAGAGTAAGGTGTAGTCGTCGTGGTCTTGAAGGGGGTATGGCTGGCGCTGACGATGTTAAACGGCTTGCCTCTATACACGGCGCTGACGCGGTCTTCGCCGATTTCCGGGGCATCGTCGGACAGCGTCCGGAATATGGCATTCATTCCGTAGTTGGCAGCCTCTTCGGCCTCCACCTCATCAATGATCAGGAAGTACTTTTCCTTGTTCCAGATGATGTTGCGTCGCCAGTTCACGCCATTGTAGCCGTTGAGATATGTCTGGGTCATGCCGACCTGCGAAAAGTCGCCCAGAGCCGCGAGTCCGGTCAGGCGCGGTATCGGCTCAAATAGCCCGTCGCGATAGATCACCAGCGTGTTGTGCTCGATGGTGTCGGGGACGAAGTAGCCGCTGTCAAAGATGCAGTAGCGGTTGTCGTCGGTGAATTCGATGATGGAGTTACCATCAGGGTGGGCGTGATAGCCGTGCGAGATGCCACCCAGGATGAGGTACTGGTCTTGGCGCTCGAAACTGGTGCGGAAGGTGATCTTGTCGAAGCACTCTTCCCGTGGCGGGGTCGGGTCCGCACTAAGCACCGGGTTCATCTGGCTTGGGGCCGTGCCCAGCATCTTTTCACGGTGCTCGTACACCCAATCGGGCAGCGGCACCACGTAAACGCCTAGCATGTCCTCGGGAAGCTGCGGCTCGATCACGTCCTGCCTGTAGCTGTTGTAGCTGAAATTGGCCCTGCTCAGCCCCGGGCAGCGGTTGTAAGCGTGCAGGTACCGTCCGTCTTTGTATTTCCAGGCGGCCGCCTGGAACAGATTGGCCCAGTAGCCGATGGAACCCATGGAGCTTGTATCCCCAAAGCCCGCATGGCCGCCGAGGTTGTTCATCACTGCCATCCCGTAGTCGCAAGCCTTGCGGGCCGTGCCGCTGTCGAACCACTCATCATACTGCGCCGGCAAGGCGTAGTAGAACGTGTCGTATATGGTCATGCCGCCGTAGCCGGGGCAGTCCTCATTCGAGCGCCAGAACTTGGCCTTGCCCTGGAAGCGCGCATCGGCCCACGACAACAGGCCGGCCACGTCCATGTCGTAGTACTTCTTGAAGTAGCGGGCGATGTCCCAGGAGACGCGGCTGTCCCAGTCGTTGCCCACCGGCGTCTCGAGCTGCTGTGGTTCCTTGTTGGCATCGCGGAACTTGTTGGCAAACTCCCACATGAACTCCGTGATCTGCGCGCGGTCCTCGTCGCTGAGCTCCGGCGCCTCCTCGATGTTGTCCCACATGTTGAAGAGGTAGAACGCCCCGCGCGCGTCGCTGACCTTGCCCATCCCCTTGACAATCTCGTGGAGTATCGGCACGGTCTGTTTGAATATCTCAACATCGTCGGGGTTGCCGGCCAGATAGTACCTCGTAGCTGCGCCGGTGACGGCACCGGCCACGGCGCGGAAGTTCTTCCCCTTTGTCGCCTCGACTCGGCTGGCGATGGTCTCGGGATTGGGCTTGTACGGCAGCGAACCGTCGGGGAGCACTACTCTGACTGTGTGCGGATAGGAAATGTCGCCCTTCTCGGGCAGCGAGGCGATGAAATCATCGGCGGCCTTCGCAACCGATTCGATGTCCGCCCCGCCCAAATACACGAAGCACGTACCCTTGCCCGTCGGATCATGCACCGTGCGGACTACGTACCCGCCCGCGCCAGGCCACCCCACGTCAACCGAGACATAGTGTTCGTCGTAGATGCGGTTGACCAGCGGGTTGTTGGCAAAATAGCCCACCAGAATCATGTTGGAGCTTTGCAGCGTCTCAGGGGACATGGTGGAGGCGTCCTGAACGGGGATGTCGGCGCCGGACACTTTCTTGATGCCGGCGGCGATCTTCTGCCCCACCTGCGCGTACTCCTCCCCCGGCGGGATGGCGATAAGGCAGTTGGGCGCCCCACCATGCGCGATGGGCACTTCGGTGTAGAAAGTCTTGAGCGGCGGCATTGGCGGTATCTCCACAGCAAACACACCTCCAGCAATTGTCAACAGCACGATGACGCTCAATACTAATACATTGGCTCCAAATCTCATTCTTACGCACCTCTTTCAGTGCATGGCTGGGTTCGGCGAACATGCCGCCGGTACTCATACCAATGCATCTTCGTTTCTCACTCTGACGCAGGTTCCTTCCCGCGTCTTGTAAACACGGCTCGCTACCGGTCCCTGCTACTTGATATCTCCGTAAATGAAGCCGTCGTCACAGCCGGCGGCGATCTGGATATTGCCGTCGCCGTTGAAATCGGCCGCGACAAGCTCCCTCACATTGCCGCCGGTCGCCAGCGTGCTCAGGATGTTGCCATTGGCGTCAACAACGCGCACCATTCCGCCTTCGGTGCCGACGATTATCTCCGGCGTGCCGTCGCCGTCGAGGTCGGCGATAACCAGGTCCCTTACCGCGTCGCCCACGTTCCTGCTCCACAGGATCTCGCCTGCGGCATCTGTCACCAGCAGGTGGAAGTTCTTCGAGCCGGCGACCAGTTCGAGCTTCCCGTCACCGGTCAAGTCGGCCACAGCCACCTGGCTGACCTCGGCACCCATGAACTTGGCCCAGGATCTCTTGGAGCCCAGTTCCTCGCAGTGTACGCCTCCAACGCGCGAGCCGGCAATCAGTTCCGGCTTGCCGTTGCCATCCATGTCGCCGGCCGCCACGCTCATAGCTGCTCCGTGGTAGCCGACGCTGACCGACTTGAGCCCCTTGCCATCCGGCCCAAAGGCGTTCGCCGAGTTGTACCTGGTGCCGATGAACGTAGCCAGCTTGCCGTCTCCCATGTCGGCAAATGCGATCGAGGTCGGGGGATGCGCCCAGTTCAGCGCCTTCCACACCAGCTTGCCTGCCGCATCGTAGCAGTACGCGTACCAGTTTCCGCTGCCCAGTACGATTTCACTCTGGCCGTCGGCGTCCAGATCGGCGCATTTGACGACCTCCACCTCTCCAGTCTTCGGCTCGCGTTCCGCGTAGGCGGCATCAGCGGGACTAAGCACCGACCAGCGCTCATTGCCCTGATAGTCGAAGCAGTACAGCTTGTGGTCTTTGCCGCCTACCACTACTTCGCCTTTGCCGTCGTTGTCCAGATCACGGGCGTCAATGCACAGGGGCCGCGCATCCAGCTCTTTCTCCCAGAGCACCGTGCCATCACCTTTGATGCACTTGACCCAGTTGCCAACAGCG
>JALGTY010000252.1 GCA_029821145.1 Candidatus Zipacnadia bacterium | reverse complement strand
CTGGCTGTTGCGTTGGCGAATATCGGGAACGCGGCGCACTTGGGCAGGCCGGCGACAGGCTGCACGGTGACTTGCTCCGGCAATTCATCCTGCGAGAACGCCTGCGCCAGAGCCATCAGTACCTGGGCCGGCCCGGCGCTGACACCGTGAGCCCGAATGGCATGTGGCGTCCGCCCGTGTGCCATCGTGTAGGCATACACGGCCCGCGCTGCCATCAGGCAGTTGGCGCGAGTGAGTGTTATCGGCTCTGTCATTTCGGGCACGGCCTTGACCGGCCCCAGCGTGCGGCGAATTTGCAGCTTCTCCGGCAGCTTGTTGTAAAGCATCATGTGCTCGCCCAGTGTCGCCAGCAGAAACAGAGCATCGGCCACTGAGACGGTCGTATCACCGGCCTTCAGCGCGTCGAAATTCTGCAACAGCCGGCGAGCCATCTCTTTGACCTGTCCCAGCGTCAGCCACTGCCCCTCGGGTTCGGCCTGCCGCTCATAGTACTGCTTCATGCTCAGCACTTCCACATCATTGCGCGAGGCCAGCCATTGTGCGGCGCGGCGCGTCCATTCGTAGTGGGCCTCGACATCCGCCGCCGTGCGCATGATCGCTTTACGCCATTGCCGGTCCTGCGGGAACGGGCCGACCGGACCGAACTCGCTGCTGATGCGGAAGGGCAAATCGCAGTCATACAGCCCCCAGTATTCGGCACACACCCAGCATGATGGATGCCCGACGATGCTGACATGGTCGTGACCCTTTTCCAACTGCCGGTCGAACGCCTCCTGGAAGTCGCGCAACTCGTCGTCGGGGTCCACGGCCGGTTTCTCTCGGTCCGGGTGCAGCGGATCATAGGCCATCGCGAAGTTGCCCTGATAGCCGACGGTGCGCTTCATCCTGCCGGCAAACACCATGTCCATGATCCAGCCGTTGTGCGGCATATCGTCGCAAAAGCCGCCGTTGTTCATTCGCACACCGCCCAGACGCATCGCGTGGGTAGTCGCCGGGCTGTGGCTCGCCTCGTGCGAAACGTACGCGGTCGGAAACTGTCCCGTCACCTCCGCCACTTCATTCAGCCCCGGCACCTCGATGCTGAGCGCCTTGGCCAGCGCCGTATCCCAGTCGTATTTCACGCCATAGACCAGCGCCGGCTCGGGGTATTCGAACCAGAAGTTGCCGTGGTAGCAGATGTCATGCTCACGCATTGCGGCTATGACATCATCGCGCGCGTTGAGGCGCAGAAAGCGTGCCTTCTGCCCGGCGGTGAAAAGGTTCAGCGGCACCCCCACATCGCTGTGTATCTCACACAGCCGCAGCAGCGCATCATCGGATTCGTGATTAAACGTATCCTCACAATCCAGCCCGATAAACACCGGCGTCTTAGCCATGATTTCACCTTAGCGCGAATAATTCAGAAAACGCGTAGCTCGGCCTGCCCTGCGCTTGGCGCAGGGCAGGTGAGAATGCGTTAGCATTCTCAGCTTCCAGCCCGAGGTCGTTGCCGCCTGGTATTTCCTCGCAAATACCCACACCCCTCTTGTGCGATTGCATCAAGACGCAAAAAGAGCGCCTTCCGCTGATACTGGAGAGCGCCTTTGTGGAGGTGACACCGTTCCTGCCGTTACCTGTGCGCGGGCCCGTCTTCGTTATTGCGTCGGCTGCTACATCCTGGCCTGGAGTGCGGCATCCGGCGACAACGCCCTGGTGCGCGAGTGAGCCACGTCGCAGTAATCAGTGGTGGGTCAGCTCAGCCTTGCGTGCGGGTTGCTGCACCAGGAAGGTCAGTGTTGTGTTGTAGAGAAGCTGGCGACATTTGCTCTGCATATCATCCGGCGCATCCAGCGCATAGGATACCCGAACATACCACACACCAGCGTGAGGTAGGTCCACCTCCTGGACTGTGTTCGGTGCCGGAACTCGCCACGCCTTCTTCGCAGCCGCGGCCTCAGTGCTCGCCCGCAGGCACCTCTGGGAAGACGTACCCTTCAAGTGCCGTGACCTCGAATAGACCCTCGGGAGTGTCCACGAGCACTGTCTTGACGATCGACTGGATCTGCGCCCACGTCTCTCGCTTCTGCTGCTGCGAGGCCGTCCCATTGACCACCATCTTCTGGAATGACTTGAACGCTTTCTGCTGCTCGGCGCTCATGAGCTGCGTCTTGTGGAAGGCCACTCTCACCGCCTTGCCAGTGTCCTTGCGCTGGAAGACGATGACGAACTCCGCGGGATTCTCGGGCTTGAGAGAGGGGTCCAATGCCAGGTCGTGGCCATTGATCTTGTGTCGCCCATAGAACGCCCGGGCTCCGGTGATGTACGAGGCCAGGTCGAAGATGCCGTTGGGGGCGCTGGCTGCAACGCGGATCTGTCCCCTTACGGGAATGCTGTCAGGATAGAGCGCCGCGAGCGCGATGCTCGTGATCATGTATCCTGATGCGACACCCGGGCAGACGTGGCCGGAGTACAGCGCCACGTCGGTCAGACGGATCGTCAGCGTGTCTTGCCCATCCACGACAGAGCCGACGAGGTTCGCCATCGGGTCCACGATGCGGATGACGGGGGCTTGATCGTAGAAGCCCTGCCACGCGTTCTCCGTGTCGCCATTCGCGACCCTCAATGCGCTCGCAGCTAACACGAACACCAGTGTTGCTCTCACTAGTCTTGACATACTGATCTCCCTTGCTTGTTTGTGATGGGGCGCTTGGGCCCCCGTGAGTTGCACGAAACAGCTGACGCCAAAGGCACCTCAGCCCTGACCCCTCGGCCTGCGGGCTATACATTACCCACATTTTCGAATAATAACTATGGTGTGGCACGGTGCATCGGCAGCGAAATCACGCCCCTGCATACCCTTATCGCGTAGGTCGGGCATCCTGCCCGACTCCCCTGCCGTTTTCCCCTCTCCCTGCGGGAGAGGGGAACTAAAGGGGTGAGGGTGCCGTCGCCGTCGCCGTCGCCGTTGCCGTTGTCCCCTCGCCCTGCGGGAGAGGAGAGAACGGTCCGAGACATGGAGCGAATGCTCAGACACTATGGAATAATGCGCCCGGGGTTGTGGAGACCCGGCAGGCCCATTCCTCCCTTGAAAGTCGCGTCCCATCGCAGCCACTTGGCGTGTCCATCCGCGAATGTGTAGTTGGAGCCCCCATTGTGCCTCGTGTCCTTCGCGAGGTGGTCGAAGTGGTTGTGAGGCGTGGGGCTGCCATGCTGGTAGGTGTTGAGATCGTCCCAACTCACGCCGTCATTGGGCCAGGGCTTGTAGCCCTGGTAGGGCTTGGCCGCGGCGCGCTCGGCCACCATGATCTGAGACGAGGTCTCATCAAACATGGCCAGCGCCGCGCCCTGGGCAAAGCACCCGTTGAGCACGTAGTCTGTCTTCGGGTTCCCGCTCGTGCTCTCCCCGCGCAGCGATGGGCAGAACAGAATCTGCTTGTTCTTGATGTAGGGGTCAATCGGCTCAAACCACTTGTAGTTGCTCCCGCCGCTGCAAGTCACCTTGCAGAACTGCTCATCGTAGTCGTCCATGTACATGAGCATCGCCAGCCCCATCTGCTTCATGTTGCTGAGGCAGGAGGTCTGTCGTGCTTTCTCTCGCGCTCGTGCAAAAACGGGGAAGAGAATCGCCGCCAGAATCGCGATGATCGCGATCACTACCAGCAATTCAATGAGGGTAAAGCCTGGAGACTTGGGACGGTTAGGCATGATACTTCCTCCCCTTTTTGTAGTTGCACAGTTGATATTGACATCTGAGGAGGAGTGCGGTAACCTCGCTATAGGTGAGGTGTGGTTACCACACCTCCTCGGGCGCTCGGAGGCCACTACCTCCGGGCGTCATTTTTGATGTCAAAGAAGTTAGGGCATCCTAACTTATGCCGCATGTTAGACTAGCCTAACTCCCTTGTCAAGACCCCCGCCCAACTTTTTTTCCGCCATTCGCGCCACTCATCGTTCCACAGCTTCTGCCGCACTGACCGTCCACAACACCAGCCAGCTTGACCCCCCTGCTTGACCCACCAAGCAAAAAAAGAGCGCCGGCAGGTTCCCACCTGCGAGCACTCTTCAATACTGTCGCGTGGCTCGGGCATCCTGCCCGACTCGCCGTTGCCGTTTTCCCCTCTCCCGGGGTACCCGCGCCAAAGGCGCGGGTCAGAGGGGAAGTAAAGGCGTGAGGGTGCCGTTGCCGCGATATGTTATCCGTCTTCTATTCAGTCTTGCGGCGGCAGGTTGAGTCTTACGTGCAGCTCCCGCAGCGCCTCCGGGTCAACCGGTGCCGGCGCGCCGGACATCAGACACTGTGCCTTCTGGGTCTTGGGGAAGGCGATGACCTCGCGGATGTTGTCCTCGCCGGCCATCATCATCACCAGCCTGTCAAAGCCCGGAGCGATGCCACCGTGCGGCGGCGTGCCGTACTCGAAGGCCTTCAGCATGAAGCCGAAGCGCTCCTCGGCCTTCTGCTCGTCAATGCCCATCGCGTTGAAGACCTGCTGCTGGATGTCACGGCGGTGGATTCTGATGCTGCCACTGGCCATCTCAACGCCGTTGATGACCACGTCATATGCCAGCGCCCGCACCTTGCCCGGGTCACTTTCCAGGTACTCGAAGTCCTCCGGATGCGGCATGCAGAAGGGATGATGCTCGGCGCCCCAGCGATTGTTTTCAGGGTCCCAGACAAACAGCGGGAAGTCCGAGACCCACAGCGGGGCGAAAACATTTTCGGGTATCAGATTCTCGCGGCGGGCCATCTCGCGGCGCACCCAGTCCAGAGCTTCGGCGACGATCGCCGGCTCGTCGGCGACCATCAGCAGCAGATCACCCGGCGCGGCCCCGAACGCCTCGACTATCGCGCTTGTTTCCTCATCCGTAAAGAACTTGGCGATTGGTGAGTCAACGCCATCTGCAATGACCCGCAGCCACGCCAGCCCCTGGGCCTTGTGCTGCTGGGCGAACTCGGTCAGGTTGTCAAGCTGTGCCCTGGGGTACTCACCGCAGCCTTTGACGCAGATGCCCTTGACCTGCCCGCCCTTGGCGACAGCGCCCGAGAACACCTTGAACTCCGCGTCTCTGGCGATATCGGTCAAATCTACAAACTC
>JALGTY010000251.1 GCA_029821145.1 Candidatus Zipacnadia bacterium | reverse complement strand
TCTGGACATTCTACGTTACCCCGTACATTAGCAGACAGGCGGCCTCGCGTTACGACATTGACAACGTTTGGAAGTGCCCTTCCGTGCGCGACCCGGATTACCAGGGCAACCTCGCCTACTCGGCTTACAGCGCGCCGATATACTCGATAATCGGATATGCACCCGACTACGCCACAGAGCAAAACCGCCCCGGCCAGTTCAGCGATTTCAAGAATCCGGTCAAGCAGCTTATGCTGACCGAGGGCTGTTGTTTCAAACCACCTGCCTGCTATCACGGCTTGTACTATACCGCCCGCGGCCGTGTGGCCGGCAGACACTTCAAGGACACCGCCGACCCGCGCCTGTCCGGCATGGCAAACTGCGCCTTTGTGGACGGCCATGTTAAGGCATATCACGCGGTCAAGCTCAACACCTGGCCGTATCCGGAT
Organism: Candidatus Zipacnadia bacterium; assembly: GCA_029821145.1. Lineage (GTDB taxonomy): Bacteria > Armatimonadota > Zipacnadia > Zipacnadales > UBA11051 > UBA11051. The sequence continues at coordinate 5,093 of JALGTY010000251.1, read as the reverse complement.
TATTACTGGAACGAGCCCTGGAACTATCGCAAGCAAGATCGGCCGGACGTGTATGACCTCTAGCGTTGAGCGTCACGTTATGCATCGTCAAAGAGGACGGAGCCTTTTTTGGGGCGCAGAAATGGGTGGAGGCCCGGCCTTTACTCTTCTGACAAAAAAGGCTCCGTCCCCTTTTTGAAGGAGGCAAATGGATACGCGTAAAGTCATCTGCGGTGTTTTCGTACTCACATTCCTGGCGGCGACCATCTCGACAGCGGCAGTTGATGTCGGCGAGTGGGATGCCTTTACACTCACCGAAGCTGCGCCGAAGCGCTTTGACGGGCCGTTTAAGTGCGACGCGACGGCGCTGTACTTCGTGCACCACGGCGGGCCGCTGAAGGTCACGCTGCAACTCAAATCAGAGGAGGAATTGTGATGCGAAAAGGATTTACGCTTATCGAATTACTGGTGGTGATCGCGATTATCGCGATCCTGGCAGCCATTCTCTTTCCGGTCTTCGCCCGGGCCCGAGAGAAGGCCCGGCAGGCCAATTGCCTGAGTAACTGCAAACAGCTTGGACTGGCGAATTTAATGTATGCCCAGGACTACGACGAGTGCTTGCCGATGATGGCGATCCAGGTTGACACCGTGTGGATCTACTTTGCGCCACCCACGATCCCCTACATCAAGAACAAACAGGTCTGGCGCTGCCCGAGCCGGGATTCCGATCCCTGGCGCTATGCCGACGGAGGATTGGTTCATTACGGGCGGTCGTGTGGGCTCTGCAAGCAGAGCCGGCTCTCGCAGGGAGAGAATCACGGTAGCTGCCCCTGGGGCATGCCAATCAAGCTCGCAGAGCTGGCCTATCCTGCTGAAACGCCAATGCTCGCCGAATCGTGCTGTCCCGGCGCCTATTGGGGCTCTCACAGAACCAGCTATGGCACGAGTAGCAGTGCGTGGCGAGCCAGCCTGGCTATCTATCCGCACAATGGTCAGCGCAACATTGTACTGTGCGATGGGCACGCCAAGAGCTATACTAACGGCGGGGATGCGGCGCTCTATTGCTGGGAAACTCCACCATTTCAGGTGAAGTAGAATGCCCGCCGGGGAAGTCGGAAGAACTCAGAACGTGAAGCTGCGGTCTATAGACCGTAATGGGAGGAAGTCAAATGTTTGCTCGCCGATTGCACATCAATGCCCGGGCTGTGCTTGAGTCAGGGAGATGTCTCGCATGCACATATACTCACGCCGCCGCGACAGCTCTGATTATGGTTGTACTCGTGGCTTTTGTCTCGCAGGCGTATGGCGCGGAAGTGGAGTACTCGTGGCACTCGCCGGACCGGGCGGCAAAGGTAGAGGAACTGATTCCGGGTAAGAGAATCCCGAAGTTGACCCCGGACAACCTCTTCGCCGAGTGGACCGCCCGGAAGGTTGAACAGTGGAGCAAAGACCACGAGCCGGTGTCTCCCGAAGAAGCCTACAAGGCCTATTCGCAGACCGAGCCGACCGATGAAGAACTCACCACAGATTTCCCGGACCATATTTCCCCCTTCGGGCGAGTCCTCTCCGGCAACCCGGACCCGGTGAAGGCCTCCCTGGTGATGGTCGGCTACTGCCCGTTCTGCGGGGCCCAGACGGGCTACTATGGGCGCTTTCCCTACGAGTGGGACTCCAAGAACCCCTACCATACGGTGACGAAGTGCTGTGGCAAGCATCTCTACGCACGCGAGCAGGATTTTCCGCCGGATTACGATCTGCGCCCCGACAGCACCGTCAAGTTCGTCCACCTCGACGACACCGTCAAGGAAGTGCCGGCCTGCACCTACACCGACAAGGACGGCGTGGAGTGGCAACTGTTCATCAACACGCTGTTCGCGTACAGGCGTTGGATACAGGTCGGCAGCAGCATGGTCGTCGGCTACATGAACCAGTTCAAGAACACTGGTGACCCCGTATGCGCGCACAAGCTTGCGGTCATTCTGGACAAGGTTGCCGACACGTACTATGGACTGCCGCTCTGCCATGTCAACAAGCTGGCCACAGGCAAGGACGGGCAGCCTCTGACGCGGGCCGAGTGGGAAGCGGTCCCGCGCCCCGCGGTATTCGAGCGATCTTACCTGGGCTCCTGGAACCGGCGCCAGACGATTGGCAACCTGGGCTGGCTCAATATGTCCAGGGAGCACATCTGGGTCGAGCCGTTCGCGCGCGTCCGCCACCATCCCGCTTTCAAGTATTACTCCCAGAAGAAGTATGGCGATCCTGAGGCCCTGGATCGCAAGATCATGACCAAGCTGATGCGGGAACTCAAGCTCATGTTTGAGAGCGTATTCTCCCAAAGGCTGAAATCCAACTACCAGGAGGCGAAGTACCCCGACCTGCTGATGCTGGGAATCCTCCTCGAGGACGACTTCCTGTTCGATTTCGCCGCACCATGCCAGGAATTGACCCTCTACAACCACCACTATCACGATGGCATGAACGGTGAGGGCGCGCCCAACTACATGGCGATGCTCAACGGTTACTACCGCTACATGCAGGACCCCAAAGGCTGGCTGGAATTCGAGCCTGCCTTCGTGGAGAAGAACCCTTTCTTCGGCCCCGCCAGCACTGAACTGAAGAAGCTGCGCACGGCTCGCGGTCTGTCTATCGAGTTTGCGGATCAACACATGTGGCCCTTCCGTGGCTTCGGCACGGACGGAGCGCAAGTGAGCGAAAACGAGAAGCTGCCCAGCATGAACTGGCCGGGCTTCGGTGTCGGCGTCCTTCGCGTCGGCGGCCCGGGGCACCGGCAGGAAATCCGCCTCAGCTATGATAAAGTCTCGCTGCATAGTTGCTCCGACAAGCTTGGTATCGAGTGCTGGGTGGACGGCGTTCCGGTGATGCGTCCCGGTGGGTACGCAGCAGACTGGCACAGCGCTGTCCTTGACGAGTCCAGGCCGGAGATCAAAGCCTTCCGCGCGCTGGACTATCCGAAAGAGATTGTCCAGGCAAATATCAACCCGACAAGGTGGTGTCGGCAGTATGCGAGCAGTCACCTGGCCCAGAACGCCGTCTCGGTCAACGACCTGGGCACCAGCCGGGGTTGGCAGGACAATGAAGGCTTCGGCGAACTGATAACCTTCAAGGGTGGGGAGCCGGCAGGCAGAGTAGGAGCCAACTTCCAGGTTCTCGATGTCAGAGACCACGATTCATTTGACCGTATCGGGGTGGAGGTCAGTGATTTCCGCCGCACGCTACTGGCTGTCGAGGGTATGGACGGTCGCCCATACGTGGTAGATATTCTGAAGCTCCGTGGCGGGCAAAGACACGCTCTTTACCAGAGCGCCTGGGCAGAACGCGCCGAAGACAAGCTGCCACCGGTCGCCTCAACGGAGACCAATCTGGCCAAGGTAATACTGGGTGATAAGCCTGCGGACACGCTGCCGCGTTACGGAGCCTACGAGAAGGTCAGACATATCGAGAAACTAGGATCGGCGCCTGCAATGTGGGAGTTGACATGGAAGACCGACTATGCGGCTTATGCGCCGCGAGACCCGGAGGGCAAGCCGTTTGTCAGGCCGCTGCCGGATGATGTGGGCCGCGTACGGCTGCGCCTGCTCGGGCTGCAACAGGAAGGCGACACGCAGCTTCTCAGGGCAAAGGGGCCCTGGGTGGCCTGGATACGCCAGCCGCTGCCGGAGGGCAAGATAGTCAATGGCAATGTTGGCTTCCTGGATGCCTGCGATTTCCTCATCGAGACTCGCACCCTCGCCGAAGATCAGCCGGATGAGACCCTCGACAGCACCTTCCTGCATATTCTGGAGGGCTTCCGTGAGGGCGAACAATCGGTCATCAAGAGCGTGGAGCGGTTGGTGCCCGTAGAAGGACCGACGGACACTGTGGCGCTCAAGCTGCAACTGGCCGGCGGCTATACCGACATCGTGATATTCCAGCCGGAGCCGGGAACAGTCAGATTCAATGAGGGGCTGGAGACTGATGCCCGCTATGCGCTGGTGCGACGGGATGCGACCGGGGAGGTGTTGGAGACGGAGGTAGTCCGAGGAACGTTCCTGAAGTGCGACAGGTTCGCCGTGCAGTCGTCGGGCGACCTGACGGGCACCATTGTGGACCTGATCGGCGATTTGACGGGGACACGCATGGAGAGCGCGCTTATCGTGCGGCCCGATGGGCCGTGGCCTCTCGGCGAGGGTCTGGCCGGCAAACAGATGTTGATACGCGTGACTAATCCCCTCCGCTCAGACAGCAATGAGGCATACGCAATTCAGCAGGTTACTGAACTGTCTGACGGCCTGCTGCGGGTGGACCTTGCCAACCACGCGCCATTTGCTGCGGGTTGGCACCAGGTGTCGAGGCTGGACCCCGACCGCCCGAACAGCCTCAAGACCAATCGCCCGTTCTCAGCCGGTATCAACACCTCTTGGATTCTGGGTCTGAAGGTCTGGTTCCCCGGCATCGGCCAGACCTACACGTTCAAGCAGACCGATAGCGCCAATGGCACCGAGGGCGCTATGGACCTGGAACTGGTGGAGGACGTTGATCTTGCAGCCGAAGGTGTGAAGCTCGGGGATTGGTTCGTCGTTTATGCCATCGAGCCGGGGCTGGAGGTCACTGTTCCCGGGGAGCTTGCGCTGCGTCGAGAGCCGTTGCGGCATCGCGGCTCCGCGGCCGGGGCTGGAGGTCACTGTTCCCGGGGAGCTTGCGCTGCGTCGAGAGCCGTTGCGGCATCGCGGCTCCGCGTCGCGTGGCAGGGACGAGCCGACCCGCTACTGTCTGCGCGGTACGAGCGCTGCGACGATCACCATGCCCGCCGAGAAGGGTGATATATGGTGCCGAGCAGGTGAGGGCAAATGGCGACAGGCCGTGAGTGTTCTCAATGTGGGAAAGGGAACGGTGACCATCACGATGCCGGAAAACGATACGGCAGGCCAGACCGTCTGGCTGGTGGCTAATAAGCCGGAGTGGCTCAAATTGAATGACAGCGGCCCGCCACAGATTACAAGGATCCTCCTCGATGGCAAACCATTGGAGTTCAAGCCGGTTATGGAACTCGGCAGGATGCCACTCCCCAAAAGCCTGGTCATCGAAGTGAATGATGATGATAACCCGATTGATAT
>JALGTY010000250.1 GCA_029821145.1 Candidatus Zipacnadia bacterium | reverse complement strand
GTGACCAGGCTGCCGCCCCTGGCACCGGAAGCAACCACGACCGTCGCATTACTGAGCGCGGCGACGAGGCGATTGCGGGCCATGAGCGTCCCGACGGCGGGCGCGGCGTCGGGTGCCAACTCGGAAAGCACAGCCCCGGAGCTGGCGATCTCCTCGGCCAGTGCTTCGTTTTCCGGCGGATAGACCCGCTCGATGCCGCTACCCAGTACGCCGAGGGTCCGCCCCGCGGCCTGCATTGCTCCGCGATGGGCGGCGCTGTCCAGACCCAGAGCCAACCCCGAAACCACGGTGATGCCTGCACGCGCGAACGCTTCTGCAAGCGCAAAAGCCTTATCAAAATCCTCGCGCGTGGGGCTGCGTGTACCCACCATCGCCACCGCCATGCGGTCCTGCGGCAGTATCTGCCCGCGCATACACAGCAGCGGCGGCGGGTTCCGCAAGCCGGCGAAGGCCTCGGGATACTGCGCGTCTTCACTGCTGATGACCTGAACGCCATCAGCCTGCAGATCACTGATGCGGCCGGCGCATTCCGCTATGCGCGGGCCCAGCGCGATGATGATCGCAATCTGCTCTGCGCTCAGGCGCGAGTCGGCAGCAGCAAGCTGGCCGGCGTGTGCCTCGAAGATTGCCGCCGTCGAGCCGCAGTGGGCCACTAGCTTGCGAAAGCCGGCCGGGCCGACACCCGCGTCCCACACAAGCGCAGCCCGCAGCGCCCTCTCGTTGGCATCAAGTGATTTGTCCGGCTTGTCGTCATCCATCGTTGGCAACGCTGACGAGATGTGATTTGACGACCGCAACTACACGCCTATTCTGCATATCCTGTCAAACACCTGCCCGAGAATCCCACCAGGCAACTTGCTTTTCTCATGCCCCAGTAGCGTGTGGTATAATGGGTGCAGGCGTGTGGCAGCCAGCGTGACGTGCGCTATAGCCAAAGCGGTGACACTGTGGTTCCACAGGATGACAACTTTCGCCTTCCGGAGGGTTTTTTCGACCGGCCGCTGACCGGGCGCGAACTGGCCGACTTTGCCGACTGCCCGCACAAGTTCCTGCTATCGCACTTCGTTGACCGGCAACAGACGCGTCGTTTCCTGGGCGGACCGGCGGCGCTGCACCACGCTCTGCGCGGCGCGATCGTGCAGTTCTACCGCGAGGCTGCAACTGCTGACGAGGCGGAAAGCAAACTGCTGGCGTCCTTTGAGGAGCTGTGGGAAGGCGAGCTTTGCGCCGACACAATGGAGGAGCAAAACCTTCACAGGCAGGGCCACCAAATTCTCACAGATTTCGCCGCCTCGTGGGTTGCCGACAATCCGACCACACTCCATGCCGACCTGTCACTAACGGGAGAAATCGAGGGCGTCGAGTTCGCGGCAGTGGCGGACCTGGTTTTCCCGGCGGAGGCTGACGGTGGGCCGCTGCGGATTGTGAGGCTCAATTCCAGCCGCCGCCCGCCCACAGAACCGGAACTGGCTCACGACATCTCCGCCGGACTGTTGCTGCTACTATGTGAGCAACACTTCTCACCCGAGCCGGTGTGGGTCGGCTATTACTGTTTGCGGCCAGGCAAGCTGCGCCAGGTTGAAATAGCGCCGGAGCAAGTGGACTATGTGCGCCGGGACCTGAGATCGCGAGCGGGGCGAATGCGCCGTGAAAAGGATTTCCCGCCGCGCAAAGGCAAGTACTGCCGCTGGTGCCGGGCGCGCAGCCGGTGTGAAATATGGAAACGATGAGACGCCGCCTTGTCTGGGTCGGATTGATGTTGCTGGTGGCTGCTGGTGCGCTGGCAGGCCCGGTCGAGTACGCCATGCAAACCGAGCACTTCCGCATCTTATACCCCGAGGGGCAGTACGAAAAGGCGGAGGTGGTCGCACAGGCCGCCGAAGCCGCCATTGACCCGCTGTGCGGCGCCTTAGACATCGAGTTTGGGGAAATGGTTGAGATCCGGCTCTTCACCTCGCGCACGGAGATGTTTGCAACATTTGGCGCTGAGCCGCGGCCCTATGTGATGGGCCTGGCACTGCCGAAGCGCAGCCAGATCCTACTGGGCGTCGTCGGCGATGACCCGCTGGCTCGGACGACGACCCACGAACTGGCGCACATCATGCTTTACCGCAAGTTCGGCTCGGAAATGCCCGCCGACCAGCCCCGCTGGCTGCACGAAGGTGTCGCTCAGATCGCCTCCGCGAAGCTGAGCACGGACCAGGGCAGAGTACTGGGCCGGGCCGCTGTAGGAGACGAGTTGATGGACATCGAGCAGATGGAACTGGCCTTCGCCGGCACCTCAGAGCAGGTTGCACTCGCCTATGCGCAGGCCTATACCCTGGTACAATATCTGCATCATTTGCGGCCCGAGGGCGGAATCGCCGCGCTGGTGTCGAACCTTAGCACTACCGGGGATCTCGACCGCGCCTTCATCCGCACCTATGGCAGGACGAAGGCCGAAATCGAAGCAACTTGGCTGGCGCAGACCAGGACGCAATATCTCAGCGCAGGAATCCCGCTGTCGGGCGAGTTCTTGATCTTCGGTGCAATGGCGGTATTGTTCATAGTAGCGGTTGTGATTCAGAGCCGCCGTCGCGCCGCCATACGCCTCCGTTTGCAGGAAGAGGAGGAGCTTCACGATCTCCTCGATCAATAGTATGACAAGCTGTCCTTGAGCCGTCGGAGGAGCCGCGGCAGGACGATCAAGTGCGGCCCGGAAGAGAGGAGCAACGAAATTGTTTGAAGCGATGGGCGACTACATTCAGGGCATCTGGCAGTCCACACTGCCAACGAGACTGGCGCACGCCATATTGGTCGCGGCCGTGTTCGAGGGGCTGATATTGCTCACCAAACGGCGGCTGCGTAATGCCTTCAAGCGGGTGCTGGCCCAGGACCTGCACCGTGACGCCACCATGCGGGTGCTGCGGCGCCGCGTTGTACTGGGCCTGCCTCTGCTCATCAGCGAGACCGTCCTCATCACGGTCGCAGTGCTGATCATGCTGCGCTATCTGGGCTTCCAGGTCGCCGCTGAGGTCCTGCCGATCGGCCTGGTTCTCGTCGTGGCCGCGGTTGTTATCTTCCGCAATACTCTGGCGGAGATGGCGGTCGGTTATTTCATTCTGTATGACGATCTGTTCAGCGTCGGGGATCGCATTACCGTCGGCGATGTCACCGGCGAGGTGGTGCAGATGGGCCTGCGGCGAACGCGCCTGCTCAGCAATGACCGCCGCGAAATCTCTCTTGCCAACAGCTTACTCAGACAGGTAACCAACCACACTCGCGCCGCCGAGACCGAAAGAGCCGCACAACAGTAGCGTAATGTCCATAGGCGTAGCTGTGCGTGAGCTTGAATTGTTGTAGCTGATGGCTGTTGCTTCAGGACCGCGTAGTTGTAGGGGCGTGATTTATCACGCCCTCTGCGCCACTCTTGATTGGGCGCAATGAATTGCGCCCCTACAAATGCACAAAGGCGGATGGTCGTCAAGGCCTTCCAAGGGCCTCAGCCCGGCCGCGTCGCCATAATTCGACAAATCGAGGGAGTGATAACAATGGATTTGCCGCCGGTAATCAACAACGTCGAATGTGTCATATACGATTTCAATACCGGAGCCGAGATCGCGGCCGGCCGCTGCAGCGTCAAGTTCATCGAGCAGACAGACCGGCTGCGGATGATGCGGAATCGCTTCGAGGGCCATTTCCGCGCGGCGGGCGACGGGGATGTCGAGAACCTGAATAGCCATCTAATTCAGCTCATGAGCCAGGGCGCACCCGCGCACACGCTGATGCTCGACTACGAAGACCGCACCTACAGCTTCACAGTGAAGTTCGAAATGGGGGAGGGGAATCTTTTCGCCTTCTCCGGCCGGGCAGAACCGAGGATCGTCTGAGCAAGCTGGCGTCGGCGGGGGCGCTCAGGGCGTAACTACGGTCGCCAGTGTGTCGCCCTCGCTGGCGTATGGGTGCATCTCGGGCAGCGCGACATCGCAGTGCGCCCGATGGCAGCCGTAGCTCCAGAGATAACCGCTGACAGGCGCGATGATTTCCACGGTCTCGAGGTCCTCGTCGCGGATGATGTGGCCCAGCTTCTGCCCCTTCTCCACGTAGTCCGATGTCTCAAGGCCCGCCTCGACGAACATTCCATCGCAGGGTGCTTCCAGCGTGTGCTGCTTGTCCTTGGTCTCGTCGGAGATGCCCAGTATGGGGCCGTCGAGAAGCTCCGGCTCGCCTTCCATCATCCCGAGGAACTTCGCCAGATTCGTCGCAGCCCGCAAGCCTATCTGAACCTGCTTCTCGATGATGATGTACTGGCCTGAAAGCTCGATGCAGTTGGCGGCCCGGCCGGTGTCGTTGAGGAGACTGGTGATGGTCGTTCCCTGGGCCTCCGGATCCGGCGGCTGCGCAACGTTCCAGCGGATGAAACGTGTGGCGGTCACGGCGGCCATCTGTGGCGAGAGATCGTGATTGCTTCTGGTCAGCGTGGCGGTGGCGGTAAACTTCGACCAACTGTGGAGGTCAAGGCAGCGGGTGCAGTGGCGAACGGCCGCCTCGTGTATGGAATAGGAAACGCGCTCGGTATCATTGCCGTCCGGGTCGCCGGGCCAGGTGCGGTTCATGTTGTGGCCCTCGGCATCGGCGTAGGCCTGCTCGGGGCCGAGGCTGATGTGCGGACGACGATAGCGCACGGCAGGCAGGTTGGTGAACGGCACGAGGTACACTGTACCCTTGTTGAGGTCGCGTTCGCAGGCCTGCCTGAAGCGGCGGATGACCTCACAGCCCTGCACTTCATTGCCATGCTGGGCTGCGGTGACGAGGAACGTTTCTCCCTCGACGCCAGTGTCGAGTCGCCAGTAAGGAGTTCGCACCTCACTGCCATCAGTCAGTGTAGCAAACGCATGATGAAGTGTTGTCTCAACAGCCATGTGTTTCGCCTCCATTGCAATGGTGTCTCCGTGCTTGCCAATTTGCTCTTGTGGTGACGCATCAGGAGCCACCGACGTTGCGGCAAACGCCCTCGGGTAGTTCGCCGAAGCATGTTGCCGCGCGGAGTTGCTCGTATCGCCTGCAAACCTGTTCGGGGCTCGTGTCGAGGAGGGCTTCAACGCCGAACGTCTCGCAGCAGCGCGAGGCAGTGACCGTGCC
>JALGTY010000249.1 GCA_029821145.1 Candidatus Zipacnadia bacterium | reverse complement strand
GCTATTGCCGGTAATGATCCGCAGATCGGCGAACTGGTGGCCGAGGCTATGCGTGAGGTCGGCAAAGATGGCGTCATCACCGTAGAGGAGTCCCAGGGTATCGAGACGACCCTTGAGTTGGTAGAAGGGATGCAGTTTGACAAAGGCTACCTTAGCCCCTATATGGTCACCAACAAGGAGACTATGACAGCCGAGCTGGAAGATCCTGTCATTCTCTTGTACGAAGAGAAGATCAGCAATGTCAACGAGATCGTTCCGCTGCTGGAGCGAGTAGTGCAGGCTAATAAGGCTATGCTGGTCGTGGCTGAGGATGTCGCAGGCGAAGCCCTGGCGACTCTGGTCGTCAACAAGCTGCGTGGAGCCCTGAACGTAGTAGCCGTTAAAGCTCCCGGCTTTGGTGACCGGCGCAAAGCAACCCTTGAAGATATCGCCATCCTCACCGACGGGACATTCCTGTCTGAGGACCTGGGGGTTAAGCTGGAGAATGTGACGCTGGATATGCTGGGCACTGCTAGCAGAGTCGTAGTGACCAATGATGATACGACCATTATTGAAGGCGCTGGCAGTGCCGACGCCATCAGGGGCCGCATCGAACAGCTCCGCCAGATGATTGAGGAGAGCGACTCCAACTATGACCGCGAGAAGCTTGAAGAGCGACTAGCTAAGCTATCCGGTGGTGTAGCGGTCGTCCATGTCGGAGCAGCTACCGAAACCGAACTGAAAGAGAAGCAGCATCGCTACGAGGATGCCCTGTCCGCAACGCGGGTTGCCATCGAAGAGGGTATTGTGCCCGGAGGCGGCGCTGCACTGGTCCACGCCATTCCTACACTGGATGATGTGGAGGTGGAAGACGAAGACGAGCAGACCGGCATAGATATTGTGCGCGAGGCGCTGGAAGCCCCGCTGCGCCAGTTGGCAGATAACGCGGGTTTTGAGGGTTCGGTCATCGTCCGAAGAGTGGCGGAGAAGGATCCAGACGTCGGCTTTGATGTGCTAGCTGGCGAATACACGAATATGATAGAGGCGGGCATTGTTGATCCGCTGCGGGTCACCCGCGCTGCGCTGGAGAACGCCGCTAGCATCGCGAGCATGATCCTGACCACCGAGAGCGTACTGGCTGAAATCGAAGGAGAGAAACCGCCCGCTATGCCCGGGGGTGGCGGCATGCCCGGCGGAGGCATGCCCGGCGGAATGCCGCCTATGATGTAGCATCAGGACGATACCGGGCAGAATCGGATGCAGGCCAATGAGGGCAGAGGCGCTATGCCTCTGCCCTTTTTGCTGCTGAGGTTCATACCTCTATGTGTCAGCTTACCAGTGCTTACTGCACGCCACCTCGAGCCGCAGTCAAGACCATATGACCATCTGCGCCCAAGCGAAGTGGAGCAGCAGGATCCAGCAATTCTATTACATCTCGCCCCAGAGAGCCGCTACTTCTCTCACTTTCCACTAACTCTGGGACAACCTCGGCTGCCAAGTCCCAACCACTATAACTCCGTTTCTGAGACGGAGCAATCTAGTATCCCTCACAGAGGACTTTCTCAACGGTCTCGATAAACAAGCAACGGTAAGAGTAGCTACTTCAGGGGCAAGTGCTGTCTGCTATCAACTATTTTGAAAAGTCTTGCAGCAACGCAGTAACATACAGAGATGATTATGGTATATTCATTTTAGCAGAAACTGATATCTATTCTAATTCAACCTATTCTGTCCTAAATATCAGGAAGGAAACGAGAATGATGGCTCGTATATTCTTGGGAATAATTGTATGTGTTCTACTGCTCTCATCAGCAGCGATGCCCATTACCGCGGATTCTACTTATAGCGAAAGCAGCGGGGACACCGGCTATGGGGAGTGGACCTACACGGTTACTGACCCAGGGAAGTAGGTACGGGAATTTATGGTCTACTTAGGCCCGAATGTAACAGCGAATTATATCACAAATATTGATACCACCGCCCTTGGTTGGACTTACCAGGGCTTCATGACAGAAAGTAGTGGCGACTGGGCCGGGCTGAACTACCTCTGGTGGGTGTGGCCAGGCTGCTGCGGAGCAGACGGCGCCAGTTTCTCGTTTGAGGATGCTCGCTATGACACCGGCGGCGGGCAGATAATGGACATTGTGAACCATCCCGGACCGCTATTGGGCAATGGCGGTGCGCCCTCCTATGCGTGGACTGTAGGCATAGATCCCACCATCTATATGTCGTATAACGATGATCCAGGAGTGGCCAATGCTATACCCCCCGAGCCTGGCACAATGGCGCTTTTGGGCCTGGGCCTGATCGGTCTGGTGGGTCGGATGCGGCGCCGAGTAACGTGAACACGCGCTCGACCAGGTGAATATGACAAGCTAGCCAGACTGCGCGGGTAGTCTGGCACTTTGCTTCTATGGTTGGCGGAAAAGCTAGGGTGCCACACCAAGCGACGGAGAACACCCCAGTAACCCCGTGTGTAATTATCCCCGTGGTCGCCAGCAACACTACTGGACCCAACACAATCAACAGGTCGCCGGCCTGGTGCTCACTTAGTGATCAGAGAAGGTGGTCACCTGACGGTTTCAACGCTTCAGGCTAGAGACTTAGCCTTCGCGGCATGTTGCGCCGGTGCAGCGTGATGGTGACAACCCACAAGCCGACGCAAAAGCCCACAAGGGCCAGCAAACAGACCCCCGGCGGGAAAGCTACCGACTGCCCGAAGGCGCTGCGTACCGCTTCCGTCGTATAGGTCAACGGCGACAGTGCGGCTACCCCCTTGAACCAGGGAGCCATCTGTGTTACAGGCTGAAAGATGCCGCTCACAAAGATAAGCGGCAGGCGCACCAGATTAGCTATGGTCATAATGCTGGACGGGTTGTCGGTTGGGGGAGCCGAGAACAGGCTGCCCAGTACGGCAAAGCAAAAGGCAGACAGGACGATGGTCGCCGCCAGCAGCAGTGGGCTGTACACCGGCGCCCCTATTACGCTCAAGCTAATGACGACAGGGATGAGAGAGAGGAAGACACCGTAGATGAAGGCGGCGATCACGTCGCCCGCAATCAGCACGGGCACGGTAACCGGGGCGGCGATCAGGCGCTCCAGCGTGCGAGTGCGAGTCTCAAACGGAAACACCGCCGGTGTGGTGGCCGACGATGTGAAAAAGAGGGCCATGCCGATGAGCCCTGGCACCAGGCTGTGCGGCGGCACCTGCCGTCCCCAGACAAAGGCCATGAACAGAAACGCCGGAAACAGAATACCGAATATGATGACCGGTCCCCGGTTGTAGTAGATGCGGATGTCCTTCTTGGCAATACACCATGATCTGCGCAACGCCGCCGTCATGCTTCTTCACCTGCCGAACTTGTGAGCCTCACGAAGACCTCCTCGAGACTAGGGCCCAGCGTGTTGACACTGACAAGACCGAAGTCGCGAGCGCGGGATAGCTCGACGATAGCCTCGACTACCTCCGCCGGTGAGCTTGTGTATATATGCAACTTGTCCCCCTGCTTCTCAACTCTAATAGCTCCGGCCAGTGCGGCCAGTTGCTCCGGCGCAACCGTATCGGTGAACGCAACCTGCACTGCCTGGCTGCTGGCGAACGTCGCCTTCAAGGCTTCTGGGGAGTCTATGGCGGCCAACCGGCCCCCCGAGATTATCGCCACCCGGTCGCACAGGATGTTGGCCTCCTCGATGTTGTGGGTAATGTAGAAGATCGCAGTTCCTGCGGCCGCAAGCTCTCTGACCGTACCGTGGATCATCCGTTGGCTCTCGACGTCCAACCCCGCTGTCGGCTCGTCCAGAAACAGCACTTGCGGCTGGTGCAATAGAGCCATCGCCAGCATCAGCCGCTGCTTCATGCCCTTCGAATACTGCCTGGCCGGGTCGGACCGTCGCTCCCACAGTTCGAAGTCGCGGAGCAGGCTCTCGGCGCGCTGGGTGCGAGTATGCCGGCCGAGCCCGTAAAGCTCGCCGGCGAACATCATGTTCTGCCAGCCGGACAGCTCTACGTAGGGATTGGCGACCTCCGGGACGACGCCGACGTGCTCCTTGGCTGCTATGGGCTCCGCCGCCATGTCGTGGTCCAGCACCCAAGCGCTGCCCTCGCTCGGAGGCAGCACGCCTATCAACATTCGCTGAGTTGTGGTCTTGCCGGCGCCGTTGGGCCCCAGGAAGCCGAACACCTCGCCGGCGTGAACCTCAAAGTTGATGTGGTCAACCGCCAGATGCTTACCGTAGTACATCGTCAGATTCTCGACCTTGATCGCTGTCTCCATCACGGTCTTCTACTCCTTGGTAAAGCGCAACCATATGCCCAGGCCTGCGTCGGCCCGAGCCGGGTTGCGAGCGCCCTCGCCGACCACCGTAAAGTCACTCAGCCCCGCCGCCTGTGCCCAGCGCTTAAAGGTATCAGAATGGCGCACACGTTTGAACTCTGCGTACGCCCCCGGATCTCTGTTACGCACGTCCTCATGCCGGCGGCGCGTGAACTCCTGCCGCGCCCACTGCGGATAGTCCTGACCTAGTCCTCCGCCAATCATAGCTCGAGCGCCACGTCGCAGAATACGATAGACCTCACGTAGTCCCTCAGGAGAGTCGTCCCAGAAGAAGATCGAGCCACGGCTGACAACCAGGTCCGCGATCCCATCTGGCAGCGGCAACGCCTCGGCGCAGCTCGCCACGGTGAGGACACGGCACTCTAAGCCAGCCCCGGCCGCCTTGCGTGCGGCCTTTCCGAGCGCCTCCGCGTTGGGGTCTATCAGCACGACAGTGCTTCCCGATTCGCGGGCCAGCTCCAGCCCGATCCCGCCGTCGCCGGAGCCCAGATCCACCCACAACCCCTTGTCTGGCTTGCAGTAGCGCAGTATGTCGGCTACGACGTATGGATAGATGTCGGGCAGACGCTCTTGCAACTCCCTCTGCGCATGGCGGCAGCCCTGTCGCTTGTTGAGCCTATTCATCGTCGGCTTGCTTCTCGCAGGGATGACCCTCCATGTCACCATGGCATTCGCGAATCTGCTCCGGCGAACACTCGCGGGGGTCATGCACCTTGTCCTTCAGACAGTCGGGATGTGTCTTCTCGCACACAGCTAATCGCCTCCTCTCTGCTCCTGGTGTGTGACGTCAGTTCCCGCCGCACCCGAATTCT
>JALGTY010000248.1 GCA_029821145.1 Candidatus Zipacnadia bacterium | reverse complement strand
GGTCGGGCATATTGAACATTATCGCGTAGGTCGGGCATCCTGCCCGACGCCGTTGCCGTTGAGCCGTTCGGAGGGGCCAAATAGGGTGGATTTTGCGAAAGCAAAATTCGGGTTCCCTATCCGGCCCATGTCCCGCAATGATTGAACCCTTCGCCACCATGACCCTTTGCGCGCAGAAAGCAAAAAAGCCCACGCAACTATCGCGTGGGCCTTGAGGCTTGGATGTTGTGCAACGAGTCACACCGCTGCCCTGCTGCGCGGGGTGTCACCCCGCGCTAGAAGGGCAATTGGGAGATAGATTGCGACACAAGTGCGAACGCTATTGAGAGCATTGACACCAGCCCCATGCCGCAGGCGAAGCCGGCATACAAGACCGGCGGCCATCGCTTCCAGTTCTCCTCACCGAAGCGCTTGCGCATGTAGTAACGGCCGACCAGCGCGCCCGCGAATTGCGTGAAGATGAAGTGTGGCATGATACTCAGGCCCCGGATGAACCCATAAATAAGCAGCACCGGCGCATTGAACAGATTCAAGAGCCAGTAGGTGAATACTCCAAACCCCAGCCCGCCAACCATTACCCACGGCTTGATCGCGCGTTGGAACATTTCCGAATGGCCGCCCTCGGTCGTCGCCGAGAACCACAGCCACTGCTGAATCGCGGTGTAGTCCCAGAACTTCTGGGCGTAGGGATACTGAACGCTGGGGATGGGGTTGAGCCGCCAGATGTAGCTCCAGAACATGAAACTGCAGACGATGATGATCGGGAATGCCAGCAGTTCGGCTTTCAGCACGGAGGTGAACTTCGTGCCGGTCAGCTCGACCTCACGGAACTTCTGGCTGGTCGCACCGTAGTTACTCAGCGGAATCGGCGCAAACCAGATGTCCACGCCCTTATATCCGCTGAAGATGAAAGTGGCCTCCCGGATCATCGGGAAGGAGATGAACTGCCCGGTGAGGCCGACCATCCGCGCATTAACGTATGACTGGAAGGGCGTCCAGATGTATCCGTAAACCAGGATGAACACAATCGGGAAATCGGGCACCAGAATACGGCACAGTATCACGTACCCGGTCGTTGCGAGGAAGAAAAGCGCAAGACAGATGTAGGGATTGAAATCGCCGCGGTCATACCTGGGTTTGCCGAACCCTAGAGCCCCGCCGGTCTGCCCTTCCCGCCGTGCGTCCATATATTGGATGTAACTCTTGTACATCCCGATGAACGCGATGGCGAATGCGGTGCCGACACTGAATGAGAGCCACAGGTCAACTTGAGAAGCAAACAGTGTGCGTGTTGATTCCATGCCCGGACGCCAGGTAGGCATGTTGCCGGTCTTGACCATTATCGGGTTGACGATAAGGGTTCCGACAGCGCCGGCGAAGGAGCCGGCGACCATCCAGAACGGCAGCACAAAGCCCAACAAGACTGCGGACAGGTTAGTGCCCACGCCGGTCGCCGCTCCCGGCAGGAACGCCTCGGTGCCCGCCGTAAAGTCAATCCATGGAATCGGCAGTATCGCCACCGGCTGCACCAGCATAACCCCTGTCAGCGTCGGTATCGCCACATAGATGAACCCGAAGGCGATGCCAATCATGGAGCCGATGGAAAAGAGACGCCAGCGCCAGGTCTCTTCCTTGGAGGATGCTTCGGCCAGTGCCGTAGCGCCCTGCGCGGTGATCGGTGCCATTGGGTACGGGAGTTTCTCGCCGTCGGACATCAGCCGGTACAGCACGTATCCAAAAGTGAACCATGCAATGCGGGAGAAAATCTGTGTCGCGAATAGTACGGAAACAGCCGGAATCCAGTCCCTGTGGACGAATGTGCGGTTGCGGATAGCGACGGAGTCGGGCGGAGGCGTGACCCAGTTGGGTACTTGGTCCCCGAGCCCACCCGGAGCCGCCTGTCTCAGAAACTGGTTCCAGACCAGCCCTGCGAACGGCCCGCCGGCAAGCGCCAGCCCACCGGTCATTGATGTCAGACCGGCCGCGATATAGTAGAGGATGTAAACCTCCTGCCGCGTGAGCGTTGTCAGAGACCTGCGCGCGACCTCAGTGAACAGAATGATGGTCGTCCATTCGGCTGCAGGGCCCATCGTCTGGCCGGCCACAAGACCCAGATAGATCGCCCCCGGCATCATCACAAAGCCGATGAAAAGCGCCCCGAGCACCGTCTTCCACCCGAAGCCATCCTGATATTCCTCGGGGGCCTCCATCAGGTCCCGGTATTCTTGTAGCTCTTCAATCTCCCGCATCCTGGCCATAGAAGTGCATGCTCCAATTCACCGAATTGGCGTGCGAAACGCTGTTCAGCATACTACATTGAGCTATTTCCTGCAACCGTACCGGAACTCCTCCTTGGGAATCGCAAAAAAATGCCAATTGCTGAACTGACGAGCAGCTGTGCCAGCTAACCTGTATTGTTAACACAAACGCGTGGCTCGGCCCGCGCGTCGAGCGGACTGTCCCTTTGGGGACTGTCCCCCTACAGTGCTGTGTACCTCGGGCTTGCCTTTCTTGTCGCGTAGCTCGGCCTGAGCTTTGTGCTGTTTTCAAAGCTCAGGTGAGAACTGAGGATGCCGAGCATCCTCAGTTCTCAGCTTCCAGCCCGAGTCACCATCGGCAAGCTCCACGCTGAACACACACGTTCCTTTGGGGACTGTCCCCGCACAGAATCGCTTCACGAGTAATCCGGGTTAGGAGGAATCCTCCACCGCCCCTACTCTGCCTCCGCCCTGGCGTCGCGCATCTGTCGCAGAAGCTGTTGGGCCTGCTCGGTCATCAGCAAAAAGCGTATCTGCTGCTGCACGCGCTGAGGATCCATTGCCAGATACAGCTTGCCTACATCCACTTCCGGAGGCACCAGGACTCCGAGTTCGGTCATCAGCTCCTGGCGACTTTCCGTGAAGTCGGCCCGGTCCATAGCCAGCACGCGGTCGAAGAAGTCCTGCAAGTCCTGTATGGCCGCCTCGTCCATCTGGCCGCCGGCGGCCTCCCCAACTGCCTTCAGCAGCGCCTCCGTGGCTTGTCGCTGTTTGTCGGCGTCGGCTTCTTTCATGATCCGGGTAAGAGCGAGAAAAACGGCAACCGCGGCACCGCTGTCTGCTTGTCGCTTGCCCCGCACCATGAAGCCCTGGGCCAGCATGGCTAGCTGCTCGGGCGTAAGTAGCGCCTCGATTATCTGGATCGCTTGGTTAGCCCCGGGGTCACCTCCGCCAGGCCCTCGTAGGTCCGTGTAGGCCTGCTTGAGCAACTGCAGGTCCGCGGCCGTCGGCTGCTCCCCGCGCAGCAGGCGCTGGCGAAGTTCCTCTACCTGCTGCATGGTTTCTGATGCAGTCTCCGGCTCGCTGTCTTCGCACACCTGCAGTATCGCGTCAATCTGCTCGACGGTCAGTTGCAGCCGCGCCAGCCTCAAGAGCAGCATTACATCCTGCAAGACTGACCCGGTGCCCACTGCAACCATCGGCGGCTGTGGCGCTTTCCGCTGAGCAACCGCAGGGCCGCATGACACAGCGATCGCAATCGCCAGTATCAATACAACGCTGTAACCTCGCGTCCCAGACATCCATCTCACCTCCGTGTAATTTGCGTCTCAGTCACCGGCCGCCCGCTGTGCCGGGGACCAGCTCTTGCAGTCTGCGCAAGTTAGCGTCAACCGCGCCGGACTGGTCAATTCTATCAAGCTGCTGCCAGACTCTCAAGGCCTGCTTCAGCTTGCCGACTTTCTCGAGAGCGTGGGCGTAGGTCCGGGCCCTGATTGGCGGCGCCCCCAGCTCGCTGCTCTGTCTCAGATACTCCACGGCCGCGCTGGGGTGGCCGTGGTGCATGTAGTAGAACCCCAACTCGAAGTACGCCTCCCAATTTCCTGGATTGGCGTCTATTGCTCTGCGGTAGGTGGATATCGCCGCCCCGTGCCGATTCATGGACCATTGCAGCCATGCGGTTGAAGCATAAACCTCAACCCGCGCGGGCTGTAGAAAGACCGCCGCCTCGTTGCAGCGAATCGCCTGATCGTAATCGCCGCCATGAAACCAGGTATCACATTCGTCAACCAGCGCTTGGGCGGCTATCTCCAATAGCTCCGGCCAGTCTTGTGCCGGCAGAGGTTGCTGATAAAACGGGCCGCGCGGTGACTGCACCAGCTCCGGCCGCTGCGCCGCCTTCACCACCCGGCTCAGAAACGGACTGCCCTCGCATGGATTCTGCTCCAGCAATCGCAAGGCCCTCTCGTCGCGGATCTGGTTCAGGCCGTATATCGCATAGTACTTGTGCCAGGCCGGCCCCTCGTAAAGGGCGGCCTTCGCTCCCTGGTATCCCTCAGCGACGCCCTGCTGCGCCAGGCCGACACCGGCGTGTATGCGCACCCAGCGGTCGCTGTCTTCCAACGCGCTACGGAGCGCCTGCAGAGCTTGCGGCGTCCCGATCTGGCCGAGGATGAAAGCCGCGCGCCGGCGATTGATTGGCAGCCCGTTTTGCAGCTTCGCAACTGCTAGAGGTATCAGCGCCTCCTGGCCGCTGAGCCGCGGCAGCGGCACCCACTGCGACTCGTCGAAAGCGGTTTCGCGCTCATCGGCTAACGCCGTCCTGGAGCAACTACAGCCGATGATGATCAACAATGACAAGAAAACAGCCCGGCCGGTTAGAGTACTCATTCCGTCACCTTCGGTCGCCTCTGTGAAACCATCGTCGCCTCTACATCTCCGTGGGTCGGGCTTCCAGCCCGACTCGCCGTTGCCGTCGCCTCAGACTAATTCGCCAGATGGTTAGCCCTATCCTGCTCAGGTTTGGCAGGAGTGCAAAACGGGTATCTATAGTAACGCAAGGCCTCCAGAGAGAGGCTTTAGATAAACCAAGTCGTAGAGCGCCCCTTGGAAACCAGAGTAAGGGAGGTGACTGCAGGCTAATATGGAACCAGACATCACCGTGAACTCGCCCAGCCTTCCCCGATAAAGTTTAGGAGGCATCGCGCCGAAAGAAATGTATCGGAGGGCGAGTTCTTTGGTTTTTGCAGGCGCCGGAACCGTTTACAAAAAATTTTTCTCGGCAAAGCAGGAAGTGATGTTTGCCGTGTCGAAATAATGGGTAGGCTATAGCCGAAAGCTGGAGAGAGCAAAGGCGGAAAAGACCAAGCTGTCGGGGGAATGATGCCTATGATTGTACCAAGCTCACTCCGCCCGGGGGCCGCAACGGGGTAAAACAAGAGCGGCGTGTTGATAACTTAACGCGACGGGGAGTGGTGCCTATGACTGTACTAACTTCCCCAACAATCTCGACCCGCTGAGGGGTAAATCAGCGGATAGTACACAACCTGAAGCCCGCCATCTTGACAGATGGCGGGCTAAAATTTTTCACAAAGGCGGCCTCCAATAGCCCTATATATGGTGACAGATCAGCGAATTGTGTGAAGCTATGGTCACCTGGAGGAATGGGCATTTTGGGCCT
>JALGTY010000247.1 GCA_029821145.1 Candidatus Zipacnadia bacterium | reverse complement strand
GTGGATGCGAAGGGCCGGACTGTGACATTACAGATGCCGCAGTACAACCTCAAGGCCGAGATGGCGATCCCGCCTGCCGGAGGCTCCCACGAGAGCAAGATCTGGGGCATCATCGCCAACTGGTACATGGCGGAAGCCGGCGCGCCCGGTCCTGCGGTCGTTGGCATCAGAGTGCTGGCGGATCACACAGACGCCGATGCCGGTGTTGCCTCTGTCAAGGTTGTCGCCAAGTGGAGAGACGGCACTTTTACGCAGGACGCCTTCAGCCTGCATCTGGAGCGCACCGGGTGGGAAATTGACGGCCGCACCTCCACGGCGATCCACTAGCCCACATCATTCATAGACGCTTGGCTCGGCCTGACCTGCGCTTAGCGCGGGGCAGGCCGAGGTTGTCTTGATTTCCGTGGCTGGGACAGGGGGACAGTCCCTAAAGGGACCCACAGGGAGAGGGGAGAACGACAACAGCAACGGCTGGGCCGGATGGGGCCCCAAACATCCCCCATTCGGCCCCTCCTGACAGCAACAGCCAACGGCAGACTCGGGCTGGAAGCTGAGAATTGAGGATGCCGAGCATCCTCAGTTCTCACCTGAGCTTTGGAGACAGCACAAAGCTCAGGCCGAGCCACGCGTCAGAGGTTAGTTGGCTGAATACGCTAGACAGATACAAAGGGACTGTCCCCTGTGTAGGAGATAAGGAGAGACTGCACGTGCGCGACTTCAAGAAGCTAATTCTGATAGCCCTGGACATGCTGCGGGCCGACCATGTGGGATGCTACGGCTACCCTCGGGAGACTTCGCCCAACATTGACGCGCTGGCGGGAAAGGGCACGCGCTTTGCCGACTGCACGTCTGCCTTTTGCTGCACCGTACCCTCGTTCACGAGTATGCTCACCGGCAAGCTGCCGCTGAACCACGGAGTGGTAATCAACCCCTGGAGTGCGACGAACTGTCACAGCATCTTTCTGGATGACGAATGCCCGACGATTGCGGAGCGGCTGTGGAGCGAGGACTTTCTGACCGCGGCGGTTGATAACCTGATAAACTTTGCCAGTCACCCCAACTGGTTCGCGCGCGGCTATCAGCATCTGATGAACGCCACCCGGACTGCGGCCGCCTCTGCCCACCTTACTCGCGGAGCGGCTATCAACGCCGAGCTATTGCCGTGGCTGCAGGCCAACCACCAGCGCGACTTTTTCGCCTTCGTGCACTACTGGGACCCGCACGGGCCGTTCACCCAGCCGGAGGAGTACAACGAACCATTTCGCCAACTGCCGCTGCCCACCGTGCAGGCGGCCTCGGGAGAAGAATACGTCCAAGGTGCCGGTCTGGCAAGCGCAGTGGCAGAGCAGGGCCGCGAGCTGGTTGATGAATACGACGGTGCCACCCGCTTCGTGGATGAACGGGTCGGCGAGGTGCTGGGCCTGCTTGACGATCTGGGCATCGCAGAAGAGACGGCGGTGATCGTGACCAGCGACCACGGGCGCACAGATTTCGGCCGGCCCGATCCCTGGCGGGCACGCGGCGTATATCAGGGCACGATGCATGTGCCGCTGATCGTGTATGCGCCCGGTGTCGAACAGCAGCCCGTAGTGAAGCACCCGGTGCACGGTACCGATGTCGCGCCGACGATAATGCAGCTCTTGGGACGGCAGGTGCCTGGTGAGATGGATGGCACCAGCCTACTGGCGGCGATGACAGGCGGCCCTGCGCCACACGAGCTGATAGGCGCATGTGGGGCCTATCGTGGCGCGCCCCAACGCCTCCTGCGCAAGGGCAGCCTCAAGCTGGTGCGCACTTACGCCGACGCCATCGCCGACCTGGCCCCTCTTTATGAGGAGGAAGGCAACACGGCGTGGACCGATGCGCCGCAGGTGCAGGTGTACGACCTGGCAGCGGACCCCTGCGAGAGCGTGGACCTGACCGTGCAGAAGCCCGACCTTGCAGCGGAGCTTTGCGCTGAGCTGGACGAGTGGAAGACCGCCAATGCCGATGAGCCGAAGCGGCCCGACCCGCTGATTGAGAATTCGCGCTGGGGCATCAAGCACGATTCGACGCTGGTCAACTGATCAGAGGCCCGTCACTTTGGCTGCGGCGGACTTGGTCACTGCACCGGCAGTGAAGTCGGCGAAGACCGAGTTGTACACCGTAACCTGCTCGCCGGGGCCGAAGTCGTAGATATAGACCATCTGCCTCCCATCGCCATCGGCGTCAGGGAATTCGCTCAAAGTCACAGGCCGGTCGAGCAACAGCTTGGCGGGGTCCTGTCTATCTGGCGCATTCTCTATGCCGGTAACACGGTAGGCAGCCTTGAAGTCCTCGCCGGTGACGAAGGCCCCGTCGTAGTAGCTATACGGCTCTGCCCCACCGCTTCCGGGCATCACGAACGGCATCTCACACAGCAGGCGGTCTTTTTCCTCGCTGACGCCTTCTATCTTCGACCGGTAGATGAGGGAATTAAGGTCGAGCTTGACCACATTGCCCGGCTCCGCGACCTCCACGATGTGGTACGCTGTCCGGTGCGGGCCGTTGCGGAAGTATATCATCTGGCCGGCCAGGGCTTCACCTGGCGGCAGATTCGTATCCAGCGTGACGGTGTTTCCGACCAGGTCCACGGCGGTCGCTGTCGCCTGGAAATTGGGAACCGCCTCAATAACGCCCTGTCCGCGCCTGGCAAGCTTGGTGCCGTTGACCAGGTGCAGGCAGCGCAGCTTCCCATCCTGCTCCGACCAGTACCCGAAGCTGCCCTGGAACTCGATGTCGCCAATCCGCAGTTCGGCTTCCGGGTCATGGGTATAGATGAAGGTGTCCACCTGCCCGCCTGCCAGTGTCACTCGCACTGCCACGGGACTGAATTCACCCATAGCGACATCGCCGCTCTGTTCCACATCCAGGCGCTCGATTCTCTCGATGAATGGCGCTTGTGCATACGGCTGCCATAGGGCTACGAACTCACTGGCGCTGTCTTCGGCTTCCTCTTCGGCGAACAGGAAGCGGATGTCGGGAACGTCGGTCTTGGCGTAACGGGCGGTGAAGTAATGTCGTCCCGCCTGCCCTGAGCCTGTCGAAGGGGGCCGCCCCAGTATGTCCAGGCGGATGTGGATGTCCTTTTCCCGGAACTTCCAGTCGGCCCAGACATCGCCGTCGGCAGTCGCCTCCTGTGGTTCAAAGATGTTATTGTTGAGCCTGCGGGCCACACTCGTCAGGCGGAACGGCTCCTCGCTCTTTGGCCCGAACTGCAAGTTCGATGCGAAATCATCGTGCATCGGCCCGTGGAAGCAGTAGGTGCGAGTTGTGCCGCCGGCCATCCGCAGCACGTCGAAGAGATAGACGTTATTGCCCGGCGCGTCGGCCAGACATACTGCGCGGCGGAAGACGCGATTCGGGAAGCCGTTGGGTGCGGACGCCACATCCGCGAATGCGGCTTCCGGGCCGCCGGCGAACATCTCCAGCCAACCTTTGCCGATGCCGCCGGAATATTGTCGGGACCGATCGATCATGCCGGTGCAGTGGTGCACCGTATCGCCGGTGCCGCCCAGCGGGTGTGCCCAGCACGGATAGCCCAGCTCCGGTGCCAGGCTTTCACCTTTGGCGAATATCTCGATGTTGAGGTTGTCGTTGTGCTGATGACCGACCGCGTAGCCGTACCGGAAGGCGATACCTGCACGGTCCTCGAGCTGGTCCGCATGCGGCCGGGATTCGAGCATGACAAAGCCGGCCCCGTCTATCACGCGGCTTTCCAGCGGCGGCTCCGGCCCGACCTTCTCAACCTGCGCTTGCACATCCGGCCACACGTCCGGCTCAAATAGCTGCGGCGGTCTTTCACCTGCCTTGTGGATTGCTCGCGCTATCCGGTCGTCCGGCCAGCGGCGATACGCACGCTCGTAGGCCTTGCGGTGGTTCGCCGGCATCCCGTTGGGGTATCTCGCCGCCCGTCCACCGCCGCTGTCACCATACATCGGTGCGAACAGGCCGGCGACGAGCATGTCTATCCACAGGTCGTACTCGGCCCGCAGCTTGGGATACAGTTTCTCGTCATACAGGTTGCAGCGCGCGCCCCACTTCTCCGATTCAACCCGCGAAAGAATCTCGGACATGTCAGATTTGCTGTTCAGATACCCGATGGCATATCCCGTACCCGAAACCAGCGTGTGGCCTTCGCGGGTAAGCGCATTGACCATCACGGCGTCATCGAAGCCGCCCTTGTTGAGGCCGCCATTCCAGGCATGCGTGAACAGCTCTTCGAGCCAGCGGTCGCTGATTTCGCCCATATTCGCACAGACGATGAATTCGGCCATGTCCTGTTCCCGCGAGCCCTGGCTCCCGCCGCTCAGCTCTCGCCGTATCCAGTCCCACCCGAACACCTGCACCAGATACGTATCGAGCAGCGCCTTCACATCTTCAGGGGAGTTTATCGTCGGGTCCTTGGTGTGCAGGAATTCGACCAGTTGTGTGTCCTTGTCAATATAGTCGAATATGGCGTCATACGCCTGTAGCACTGGCACCAGTAAGTTATTGCGCTCCCAGTTGCCGTCCACCAGTGCTCTTCCGCCCCTGCCAATATACCTGGAGCGTGCCTGCTGCCAGCGGTAGTTCAGACCCGGATAGACATACGCAAGGCGGCCAAGTAACACGCCGACTCTGTGAGCCGCCTCTTCATCACCCAAGAGCAGATAGCGCAGAGCCATGCCATGCAGATGCCGGCCCGTTTGCCACACAATGTGGTGATTGTAATACGCGACCCAGGCCATCGCATCAGCGCGGCCCGTCCCCGGATCATAACCCCAGCCGTCGTCGGGGTGCTCGCCGCTGGTGAAGTCATCATTGGCGAAATCGTTGGTCGGGAAGAGCTGCCCGCACACCGGGCATTTCGCCTTGAAGGGGTTGGCATAGCTTCTGCCCCAGGGGTAAAAGCCGCTTTTTTTGAAGATCACTTCCCCGCAGTTGGGGCACGGCCAGTTGCTGTAGCATTGCCGAGGCACGTTCCAGGAGGGGTACGCCTGCCACAACTCGTCATCGCTCATGTCGTCATAGCGGCGCTTGCCTTCGAGGCCCTTCGCGAGCGCGGGATAAGCCGCCATGTTCTCCTTGGCTATCACGATGAGCTCATCGGTGTAGTATGAGCGGCCCTGCTTGCGCGCCGAGGGATCAACTCC
>JALGTY010000246.1 GCA_029821145.1 Candidatus Zipacnadia bacterium | reverse complement strand
TCTGGACAATCCTTACGACCTGGATAGTCTGATGGTCAAGGCCTGGTACGCGACATCTTCCAGCAAGAACAAGCTGTTTCAGATTGGGCGGCTGCGCTTGCTGGCAAGCAATGACGGCTTCGCCAGAGACACGCGGACTCTGATAGATTTCAAGGACGATGAAGAGCACGGCAACTGGGGATTTCCAGGGCATCAGCCCGAGGTCTATGAGTTTGATAAGCTTGGCGCGAAGGCTCGGGACGTGCGCCTTATATTGACCCCGCGCAAGGGCACCGGCATTTACGTGGCCGAAGTTCAGCTATGGGGGAGCGGCCCGGGACTGGCGGAAGCGCGAGCGAGGGCCAAAGACGATGCGCCTGCCGCCTACCAGTTCACCTCCATCGCCTGCGCCGACCTGGACGGCGACGGGCGCGACGAGACCATCGCCGGAAGCACCAATGGCAAGGTCTATTGCCTGGATGCTGGCGGCAAATTGCTCTGGGAGTTCGACTGCAGCGGCCGGGTCAACAGCGTCTGTGTGGTGGACTTCTACGGGGACGGCAAGCCCACGGTCATCGCTGGCACCAGGGCCGCGCAGGTGGTGGCACTGGACGCGGCCGGCCGGAAGATATGGGCTTATGATGTGCCCTATTACAAGCGCAAGGGCAATGTCGCCACGGTCTTCCCAGCCGATATCGGTGGCGAAGGCAAGCAGGTTGTCATCGCCGGAGCCGACAACTGGCGCTATCACGCCATTGACGCGGATGGCAAGAAGCTGTGGCACCAGGAAAGCGTGCACCGCTCGACAGCAGGCTGCGCAGTGGACCTGACCGGCGACGGCAGACAGGAGGTCGTCTGCGGCACGGAGTATTACTGGTGGCCGGTGGCGAAGCCGGAGGATGGCTCCAAGCTGTGGGGCTACGGCACGCGCGGCGGGCCGGGCCTCAATGCCGTGGCCGCCGGCGACATTGACGGCGATGGCACGCCTGAGGTGATCTTCGGGGGCGCTGATACGCAACTGCAGGTCGTCAGCGCAGACGGAAAACCGCTGTGGCAATTCAACACCGGCGATGAAGTGACATCCGTGGCCTGCGCCGATGTCAACGCCGACGGCAAGGCCGAGATCATCGCCAGCTCCCTGTCATTCAATGTGTATTGCGTGGATGGCCAGGGCCAACTGCTATGGCGACAGGAGCTGCCGAATCAGGTGCGCGCCGCCACGGTGTTCTCAGGCGCAGCAGGGGTGATGGTGGCCGCCGGCTGCGACGATCGCGCGGTTTATCTGCTGCATGCCGCCGATGGCACCATTGCCGCTCACTTTGCCACTGGCGGCAAGCTGGTCACCTTGGCGAGTGGCAAGCTGCTGCCCGACTCCGCCAACCCGCAGCTCCTCGCCAGCAGCGAGGACGGCCATATCTACGCCCTGAGCCTGCCGGAGTAACAAAATGGCCGGGCGCAAATCTGGGATAACCGAGTGACGGGGGAGCGACAAGTATGCGTGAATGCGAGATTTGTGGCCGGGAGATAGACAGCGACTTTATCTTTTGCCCCTTTTGCGGCGAGCCGCAAGTTCCTGTTATCGGCGGGCTTGTGGGCGAGGAGCTCAGCACCAAGATAGCAGCCATCCTGGATGGCACAGAGCGCCGCCTGCAGGCTATTATCGGCGCCTTCTCGCGCTACATCGAGGCGCCGGTTGTGGACAGCATCATCAGCGGCGACATGGCCGAGCTCGAAGGCGTCCGCCGCAACGTGACCGTAATGTTCACCGACATCCGCAACAGCTCAGGGATCATCGCACGGCTCGAGCCGGAGCAGGCGGTGGACCTGCTCAGCAGCCATCATGAACGCATGTCGGCGGCCGTCCAGGCCACCAAAGGTGTGCTCGATAAGTTTATCGGCGACGGAATGATGGCGTTCTATACAAAGGGCGAGCCGGCAGACCATGCCCGCCAGGCTGTGCTGGCCGGCCTGCAGATGCGCGAGTATGTCGCAGAAGCCAACAAGGACTGGCCTGTGCCGGAGATTCCCCTGCGCATCGGCGTGGCTATCAATACCGGGGAGGCGGTCGTCGGCAGCGTCGGGTCGCGCTACCGCCAGGACTACACCGCTATCGGCGCGGAGATCAACTACGTAGATGACCTGCAGGAGATGGCAAAGCAGCAGCGCGTTGACATTGTCATCAGCCGGTCAACCTACGACCTGGTCGCGGATGAGGTGGAGGCGGAGGAGCTCGGGATGCTCAAGCGCCCGCCAGACGACCAGGAAGAGCCAGCTTATCACGTGATGGAACTGCGACCGGCCATCGCCTGACAGGAGGCAGATAGGATGCTGCGAAAGGTTGTGCAAGCCGAGGACGTATTGCCGGCAGGCAGTGGCTTCAGCCATGCAATGCTCGTCGAGGGGAAGCGGCTGTACTTCATCTCCGGACAGGGCCCTCTGGACGCCGATGGGAATCTCGTCGGTAAGGGCGACCTCGAGGCCCAGAGCCATCAGGTCTTCAAGAACCTCCACGCCCAGCTCGTGGCCGTCGGCGCTGACTTCTCAAATGTCGTCAAGTTCACATACTTCATCAAGGCTGAGGCCATGAAGGATTTCCACATATTCCGACAAGTCCGTCTCCAGTACCTGCAGCCCGACTATCCGACAGCAAGTGCCGTAGGCGTAGCCTGCCTCGTTGATCCGGATTGGCTCGTCGAAGTCGAGGCCGTTGCGATCCTCGACTGACATCATTCGCGCAATGGCGGCACGGCCCACCAGACTGACACAGGGAGACATCTGTGATGGAGAAACCTTACCAGGCATCCGCCACCGACCGTGGTATTGAGCTGTACAATGGCGAGACCACCATACGCCTCGAGTTTGCCACCCCCGGCATCGTGCGCGTGCAGAAGTTCGCCGGCCGGCAAGCGCCGACCAAGCACCTCATCCGCTATGAGTTCTTCGAGACCGACTGGCCGGCCGTTGCATTCGACGTCGAGCACAAGAATAGCCACGCCATCCTCCGCAGTGAACTGCTGAGTGTATCGGCAAGCCTCGCCGACGGGAAGTTGAGCATCTCCGACGCAGCGGGCGGCGAGTTGCTGGGTGAAACCGAGCCGGCCACCTCCGGTCCTGACCCCGGCTTCCAGGCCCGTTTTCATCTGCCGGAGCAGCGCCGCTTCTTCGGCCTCGGCGACCAGAACCGCGACCGCATCGAACATCGTGGACACCTGGCCGACCTCTGGATCCGCAACGTCATCTGCTACCTCCCCATCCCCTTCTTCATGACGAACGACGGCTTCGGGCTGCTTATCAACACGACGCGCCAGACCTCGGTGGACCTCGGCGCGACCGATGATGAGTGGTTCGGCTTTGCGGCAGATGGCGACACCCTCGACTACTACCTCCTCTACGGCCCCTCGCCCAAGCAAGTCATCGGCCGCTACACCGAAGTAACCGGCAGGCCCTTCATGCCGCCGAAATGGGCGTTGGGCCTCTTCTTCATCTGCCGCACACAGGCCGATGCCCGCGAACTCATGGACGACTGCTACACCTTCCGGCGCGAGGGCATCCCGTGTGATGCTATCAGTCTCGAGCCGGGCTGGATGGAGCAGAATTATGACTTCTCCCTGGACAAGAAGTGGCACCCCGACCGCTTCCCCATTGCCTTCTGGTCGGACCGCTCACAGTCCGCTTTCCTCCATGCCATTCACCGCATGGGCTACAAGTTCGGCCTGTGGATGTGCACCAACTACGACTTCACCTACGAGGAGGAACGCCGCCTGGGGAGGACACTGGAGGCCCACGGAGACGAGGCCTACTCCGCCAACGACCTCTTCCAGGACGAGCAGCTACAAAGCCAGTCGCGTCTCGACAAGCTCACCCGACCTGAGGAGCCGTGGTTCGACCACCTCAAGCAGTTCGTGGACCAGGGCACCGACTTCTTCAAGCAGGACGCCTCTGCAACGGTATATCCGCCGGCCGACCGGCTCTATGGTAACACTCTGACTGATGCCGACATGCACAACCTGAGCCCGCTCATGTACTCGCGCCAGATGTACGAAGGTTTCCGCGAGCACACCGGCCGTCGCCCCTTCATATTCTACTGCCTCGGCTGGGCCGGAGTGCAGGCACACGCCGCCACCTGGGCCGGCGACACCGGCGGTGAGCACAACTCCGCGATGGCCTCACTCAACCTCAGCATGACCGGCCATGGCATGACCGGCTCCGACATGCACGTCTTCACCCCCGAGGGCCTCCACTTCGGCTTCCTCCAGCCGTGGGCCCAGATCAATTCCTTCTTCTGCTGGTATCATCCCTGGTATCTGGGCGATGACCTCAAGCCCATCTTCATCTACTACGACCGCCTCCGCCACCGCCTCATTCCCTACCTGTACTCCTGCGCCTGGGAAGCCCACACTACGGGCACTCCCTTCTTGCGTGCAATGCCGCTCGAATTCCCCGACGACCCGGCAACTTATGACCTCCACCGCCAGTACATGCTGGGGCCGAGCCTGCTTGTCGGGGTCTTCAGCGACCGCATCTATCTCCCCGCCGGCGACTGGTACAACTTCTGGAACGATGAGCGTGTTTCCGGTCCGCAATGGTACGAGCCTGACATCCCCGCCGACCGTGGCGGGCCACTGCTGATACGTGCCGGTGCAGTCATACCCATGACCACAGACATGGACTATGTCGGCCAGAAGCCGGATGATGAACTGACGCTGCATGTCTATCCCGGCCCGGCCAGCACCTTTGAGCTTTACGAGGATGACGGTACTACCCATGAGTTTGAAAAGGGTGCGCGCCGTATCACCACCATTACCCAACAGTCAACGAATGACCGCACTGACATTACACTGAGCGCCGCTCCAGGCAGCTTCAAGGGCGCAGTGCAGAGCCGGCGGCTGCAGTTTATTGTCCACGGCATATCGCGACCCTCGGCTGTCGAACTCAATGGACAGAATCTGCCGGCAGATATGATCGGTCCGGCCCCGCGCTGGCAACGGGACGAAGCCTCAGCGGTGCTGACAATCAACATAGGTAACCGCGATGTGGCCGCAGAAATAGCAATCGCGATACTGCACTAGAAGCTGTTTCAAAACCCGGTGTGGATGGGGGGGACAGTCCCTAAAGGGACAGTCCCCCTCCACCAGCCGCGTATCACGAGGGGACTGTCCCTTTAGGGACTGTCCCCT
>JALGTY010000245.1 GCA_029821145.1 Candidatus Zipacnadia bacterium | reverse complement strand
CCAGACGGTACGATAGGCGTCTCGCCTGTCGAGGAGTCTCCCCTGTCGGTGTTGCCGTTGCCGTTCTCCCCTCTCCCACAGGCGGGTACCCACTCCAAAGGAGTGGGTGAGGCCGGGGGTGAGGGCAAGGTGAGTAGTTGCGGAAAAAAAGGTTCGCCACCATGATCGCGGTGACGAACCATTTGATCTCTCCCAATTGCCTCAGGAAGCGTCACGGACTGCCTGGCTACGTCTCGTCGCTGTCCCCGCCTTCAGGCTCTGTCTTGTCTGACAGCGTACCCAGCATCCGTTGAGCCCACTGGCCGTACTCGCTCTCTGGATCGGCAGCCACGATCTTCTCCAACTCCTCGCGCGCGGCTTCCTTGTTTCCGACTTGCAGGTGCATTTGTGCAAGCGCCACCGATCGTGGCGAATCGTCGGCGGTACGAGTGCGTGTCGCCTCCAGTCGCCGGGTCGCCTCTTCGACGTCCTCGGGCATTACAACTCTGCCTGGCTCGGCCCCGGCGTACAGGATAATCAGATAGATGGATATGCACAGCAGGACTAGTCCGCCGATTGCCTTGAGGAATTTAGGCCCTAAGAATGCATGGCCCAGTTCCGAGCCGGCACTGGCTGCTATCCTCTGCATGCGATTGCGCTGGAACTCCGGGAGCGGGTGCGGCGTCCCCATCGGCAGATCTTCATACGTTATCAAGCCCTCCCCGCCCAGGAGTTTGCCGTGCTCGCGTCTTTCGAAGGGGTCGCCGTATTGGTCAGTGCCGGTGAAGAGCCGAAACAGGCTGAGGGCCCCGTCCAGCACACCGACTTTCGCCGTCTTCTCGCCCACCTCCACCTCAAACAGCGTTCCGCGCACCGCCACAGTCAGAAGCGGCGTCTCCACCTGGAAGCTCGACTCCCGCGTCACCAACTTCGCCACATTGGCCCACAGGCGCCCGATGCCTATTCTCATTCGCACATCGCGGGTGCCATCGGATTCCTGGGCGATGTGTGTTATCTGCAAACTTGTATTCGCGCTCAGTTGCACTTGCGTCTCATCGCTCATCCGCAGCAGGCACTCGGACTCCGCGCCCGTTTTCACAATGTCGCCGCGCTCCAGTAGCAAGCCAACTTTGGTGCTTCGCGGAAGCGGCTCTCTATCCGGACGGAATTCCAGCACCTGCACGTTGCCGGTGTAGGACACGATCGCAGCCGCGTCATCCGGGACGTACAGCGCGCCAAAGTAGGCCACATAGGCGTAGGCCAGCAGTGCGATCGATACCGTGCTGGCCGCCCATATCGCCCGCGAGTATTTGCTGTGGAACAGCAGTTGCGGCAGCCGTTGGGCTGCCGGAATCCCCAGTAGGTTGCCGCGTCGCAGCTCCTGGATCTCGTACCACGTCAGGCTCAGTATCCGGCCGCTGGCAAGCATGGCGAACAGAATAAAGCCTTCGGCGACCGGGCCGGCGATCGGGATGTGCAGTTTGTTCAGAAAAGAGCCGATGAGCGTCAGCGCGGCAGCGCCCAGCAGTGCTGTCCCGGTGCCGCCCATGCCGGCAATCACCACACCGCCGCCCAGAATCGCAGCCGTAAGCGGCGCCAGGATCCACGTGGCCTGCCCCATCGGAGAGGTCACTGGCAGCCCGCAACCGGCGATGAACACACCCGCCAGCCCCCCGAGTAGCCCCGACATCGCAAATGACCACATAATGTTCGGGGGGGTCGTCAGACGTATGGTCCATTTGCTGCTCGACGCCTTACTTAGAGGCCAGAACGTCTCCCGCCTCCACAAGAGCACTGTTGCCAGCGCAGCCGCTGCCAGCAGCAGCAACGCCGCCGGGATGCCCAGGAATTCCGCCTCACCGATCGCCTTGAAGGCCGGATCCGCAACTACCAGGTCGGTACGCTTGGCGATCGTGTAGGTCAGTTCCGTGGCTACTACAGCCATGATGATGGTAAACATGGCCGAAGGCAGCCGGCTCCACCCTACGATTATGCCATTGATAAGACCGGCCGCCAAACCTACGGTGATGCCCACCAGTGCCGCTGTCACGCCCACCGGCAGCGTGAGTATTGGCTCGCTGTGCGTGGCCAGGATCGTTGCACACGCCGCCAGGCCCGCCACCGGACCACACGACAGGTCATAGTGCCCCTTGGTCAGTGGGAAGGTGACCCCCAGTGCCACCAGGCCGAGCAGCCCGAACTGTACGAAGAGATTGTGGAAGGTTTGTTTGTCCGGAGACAACGAGACCAGAAGGATGAAAAACAGGGCGATCAGTCCAATCGGCACAAACTTGCCCACCGGGATGCTCGCCAACCGGGCGCGCAATCCGACGGTCGCCTTGGCGCGGGCCACATCGCTCAGACGCGCATAGCATTTCGCGCAAACTCGCGCTCCCGGGTCATTCTCGTGATTACACCGGTCACAAGTTACCTTGTTCATTTGTCTTCCCCCTTCGTTTGACTCCGTTGCCTCTCCGGCGCGCTCGCGTTTCAACTGTTCAACGCTGGCTATGGTCACATATATGGTGCGGTCGCCCCGTACCGGCGGCTCCCACCGTTCGAGTTTCGGCTCCTTGCCTGGCTGTGCTCGCATCAGTTGATATATATATTGTACGCTAACGCCGAGCTCACTGGCGGCCTCGCGCACGGTCATCGCTATGTTCTTCTTCGGCATAGGTTCGTCTCCTGATGTGTTTGCTGCATAGTTTAGCACTTTGAATTAGCGTTGTCAATAGCAAGATGCGAAGAATTCTATTGACTTGAACAGCTTAAACTCGTCATTCTTCACTCAGTTCCGCCACTGTCAACGCTCGTTTCGTCACTCTTGAACCCAAGTACCTGGTACATTTCCACCGGCTCTGGTATGCCTCTGACCTCCGTCGCTCCCAGCGCCTTCACCTCCACCATCCCCTCAAGCTGATCCAGCGTGTGCTGAGTTACGATAACCTCCACCCCAAAATCCTTCGTCAGCCCTTCTGTGCGCGAGGCCAGGCTCACCGTGCTCCCGATCGCCGTGTAGTCCTTGCGCATTTCCGGCCCGAGGTTACCCACAACCGCCAGGCCGGTGTGTATGCCCACTCCTATGCGAATCTCCGGAAACCCTTCATCGGCCCATTCCTCGTTCAGCCGCTTGAGACGTTGTTGCATCTCCAGAGCCGTGAAGACCGCCCGCTTGGCGTGATCCGGCTGCTCGACCACGGCGTTGTACAGCACCAGCAGCCCGTCGCCGATGAATTTGTCAACCGTGCCTCCGTAGTCGAACACGACCTCGGTCATCGCCGTGAAGTACAGATTCAGAAACCTCACCAGCCGACGCGGCTCCATCGTTGATCCGATCGAGGTAAAGCCCCGAATGTCGGAGAACAGCACCGTAATCTCGTTCTCGACCCCTTCCATCTTCTCCAGCATCACGCCGCTGTCAATCTGCTCGACCACTTCTGGCGGCGCGTAGGCAGAGAACTGCTTGCGTAGCCGCGCACGGCTGCGTTCCTCGGAGGTCAGCCGCCGCAGCGTGATCAGAATGTAAGCCAATACCCCCGCTGTGGTCGGCCCTACGATGCCGACTACCACGCCGCTTGCCACAAAGCCGTAGATCGCCGCCCCTACGAACACCACAATGGCTACTGTCGATACTCCGGCCGCCGTAATCGGCCGCAAGGTCGAGGCGAGGTATGTCACCACTAGCCCCAGTAGCAGCAGCAGGAAGGTGTTGGTGCCGGACGAAGCCTTAGTCAGGAAGTTGTCGTTGAGCAGGTTCTCTATGAAATCGGCGTTGAACTCTGGTCCCAAAAAGTCCGGGCTGAAGGGGTTAGCATGTACGTCATACAGCCCGCTGGCCCCAATGCCGACCAGCACTACCTTGTCGCGCAGCTCACCCGGCGACAGGCCGCCCTGATACACATCAAGGTACGAGTAGTACGGCCGCGCGTTGCGGCCGCCGGCGAAGTTAACCATCGCCCGACCGTACTTGTCGAACGGCACGAACGTGCTGTCTCCGAAGCGCATCCCCTTGCCAAAGTCAATGCTGATATCGTCATCGGCGATGCCCAGCGCCTTTTGTGCGGCCACCACCGACAGTTGCGGATACAGCTTCTGGTCCGCCTCGTTGTACACTGCCACCAGAGCGTGTCTGAAAGTGCCGTCCTTATCGGGCGCTGCCATCGCCAGACCGATATCGGCCACCTCTACCAATGAAGCTATCGGCCCTTGCAGGATCCGCACTTGCCGCGCCCGCTCGCGGTTGAGTACCTCGCGCGGGTTCATCGCTGAATTCGCCAGCAGCTTCGTGTGCTCCGCATTAACGTACACACCGTCCCCCGGTAAGAAAGCCGCCAGCACCACATTGCCGGCCTCCTTGATTGCCTCGGCAAGCGCGGCATCCTCTTTGTCATCCGACTTCTCGGCAAACAGCACATCGAAGGCTATCACCTTCGCCCCGGCCTTGTTCAACTCGCGGATTAGTTGCGCATGCCTGCTGCGGTCCCTCCAGGGCCACTGGCCAAGTCTTTGCAGGCACGCATCGTCAATCAGCACCAGTGCCACATCATCGCCGGCAGGCCGTTCGCCACGCCCTTTGAAGCGCGCATCAACGCTCTTTAGCTCAAACTGGTGCAGGAGATGGCCGGGAGACGATAGAAATGAGACAATGAAGATAGCGGCCAGGCCCAGGGCGTATAGTAATCGCCGTGAAAGCGGTTTGACCTTAGGTCGTTCAGAACCTTCCCGATTCGCTTTCATATCTGCTGCCTCCCGCGTAATGCCGACAATATAACCTACAAGAGACGCGTAGCGCGGGTGAGAATGCGTCAGCATTCTCAGCTTCCAGCCCGCGAATCCCATTATTCATGTCGTATTCACTGCCAAAATATTGTCGCTCCGCTTGACTTTGCAATCCAATGCACATAGGTGGCGAATTCAATGACTACACTGGAACCCCCGGAACCGCCAACTCAGCACAAATTCCCCTTCGGCATTGCGCTGGTGGCCGTGCTCGTGCTGGTCATTGCACTTGTCGCCGTTTCTCGCCATGCCGGTCCCCGACAGACGCCGGGTGTTGTGACCAAACTCACAGGAAAGGTCGAAGTCAGCACTACCGCCGGCGCATGGGAACCTGCCACTATCACGCAGCAACTCGACAGCGGCGACAAACTTCACACGGCCCCCGACGCCACGGCTCTCGTGCAATGGCCCGGTAGCAC
>JALGTY010000244.1 GCA_029821145.1 Candidatus Zipacnadia bacterium | reverse complement strand
GGCCACCGGCTCCGACGAGAGCGACGCGCAATTTCTCCATTATTACATCCCCTCAATGCTTGCGAGCTAAGGATTATGTCGCGGTTGCTGATAGGTTATTCGCCACGCCGGGCGACGACTCCTTATATATTGGGTAATTAGTCACACTGTGGCCTGCAAAGCAAAGGCCTGGGCCAGGACGCCTGTCCTCCAGGTTTGTTGGAGTGGCACGGCCCTTTTTCCCAGCCTTCCTGGACGACAGGCTTCCTAGCCTGTTGCGGCCTCTTCGAAGAGCAACGGCACGGACAGGCAGGGATGCCTATCCTCCAGGATACATTTTTGGAGGCGGGTCGCCAGATGCTGCCTTGCCTGTCCGGTCTTCTAACCCCCATGCTGAGCAGTCGCATATTATCCATATTGCATTGCGTTGATTGGGGAATTGATGAAGGAGGGTAGTAGCTTGTAGGGCGTCTGGAGGTGAGATGATGCTGGGTATGCGCTAGGTATAGTTGACATAACGTACATTATAAATAGCGCAAAATCGCCCCGGTGTGGCCAATGATTGCGGCCGCGAGCATCAGCATTGTCAGCACGGCATCGCCTCAGGTCATCACTCCTCCCGCCCGGCATTGGCGCCGCCAGGTCCGCACCGGTGGGAAGGATCGTCGAATAGACCATCAGGACGCTTTCATGGTACACCGTGGCAGGTTTGCGTGAGAAGCGGAACATCTTCCCCAGAAACGGAATCTGCCCCAGGATCGGGATTACCCTGTCAGGACGCGGATGGGTCGTGCCCAGTGTCAGACTGGAGAGCGAAAACAGGTCCAGCGCCTGCACGTACACGCTGGTTCGGGCGCTGTGCTTGGCCACGCGACTGAGCGGCGCGTTCATGGGCGCAACATTGTCGGAGCCGGGGTCGTTGTGGGTCACTTCGAAGTTGATGGCCAGCTCCGCCGACGACCCGCCCGGGAGGACGTGCGGGGTGAATGTCAGCTTCGCGCCCTCCGTCAGTGCGGTCCATATTTCCTCTTCCTGACCCAGGTCCAGAGCAAGCGAAAACAGCCGGTCAGGCGACAGTCTAGAGAGGTCCGCCACGTCTGATATTGTTTCGAGGCCCGGCCCGACCGCCGCCGGCACCGGGGTCGCTTCATTCATCGCGCCAGCCGACTGCACACTGCCGATGATGCCGCCGGTCTGCAGGATGCTCATCGCCGACGCCACTTCCTGGTTCGTTCCCACCACCATCAAACCCGCGCCGCCGGCTCCTTGCAGCGGCCAGCACTGCACTCCCGGCACTACCTGCTGCAAGCGCGTGCTCCACGTGTCCAGTTCATCGCCCGAGACGCCGGCGGGGTCGAGGTTCACCTTCACCACTACCCGCGGCGGGCCGCGATGCGCTCGGCGCGGCAGGAAGCCGGACAGCGCATCGCTGAACTCCTGGGACCTCTGCAGCGCGCCCATATCAAGCGGCTTCGATTGGCTTATGTCGAAGTAGCTGACCGCGCTGCCGACGACCTCGGCCTGTGTCCCTGACAGCACTGCAATACTGGTGGTGCTCGCCGATCCGAGCCCGGTCTGCCCTCCGGCGCCGGCCAGCGCCTGTAGCTCGTTCTGCAGGGGACGCAAGAACAGCTTCTGCACATCCTCGCTCAGTGCCCGTTCGGCGTTCTGGAGCACCGCCTGTGCATCAGCCGCGCGCATCCGCAGATGCTCCGGCGGCACGGCGCTCCAGTCATGAGCCAGGCGCGTGTGCATGCTCAGGAACGCCCCGATGCTCTCCTGGGCCGTCAAGGCGTAGTCCTCATCCCTGAAGGTTTCCAGCAGCCGGCGTGGCAGCAATGGTTCGGTATCGTACACGCGGCCGCGTGCCCGACGCTCTTCGCGCTCGGCCACCCTCAGGGCGTTATCGAGCAGCTCCGCCAATTCCTTCGTGCTTCCGGAACCATCTTGCTTGGCCAGCGCGCACCACGTCTCGAGCGCTTCGGGGTCGCTCTGTTGCAGTTCGGCCAACCAGCCGCCCAGCCTCTTGTTCAGGCCCGCCCTTATGGTCAGCATGCGCGAGCCCGGGGCCTTGGCTGCAGGCGTTTGCGCCACCGCCACCAACGCATTGAAATCCAGGGCATCTTTGCTCGTCTTCGCTGCTGCATGATCGGCCTGCTCGGCTGCGGAGTCCGGCGGCACCGTGATAAGTGTGGCCAGGGTCTCGGTCAGCGACAGTGGGTGCCTCCCCCGGGCAGACGGTGTCAGCACGAAGCCGGACCCGAGCCGTGCGGCTTGCGGGCAGGGAGCTACGGCGATTTTCGTGGTGCCCTCAAGTGGCTTGTCCGCCAGCTCAGCAGCCTTAAGCCGCTCCTGCTCTGCTGCGGCCACCAGCTCCTCGTTCTCCACCAGCTTCTGTTGGGCATAGGCCTCCAATTGACGCAGATAGCCTCGTACCAGGCGCGCGATCGCGGTCACGCGGGACTGGGCCAACTGGGCGCGCTTTGCGACTTGTGCCGCGTTGCCCCCGCTCAACTGAAATGCCCAGATGTCCAGCCGTACTTCCGGATGTGGCACATCCAGTGCGGCGATGACGCGCTTGACATCGTCCACCTGCGACCGCGGCCCGGCGAGTACCAGTGTCGGGGGGCCGCTGGGGTCCTCGCCACCCAACACGGTCACGTTCTGGATGATTTCCGGTGGCATGTTGGAGATGATCGCCTGCACGATGTCAGGCCTGCGCAGGTAGTACAGCCG
Organism: Candidatus Zipacnadia bacterium; assembly: GCA_029821145.1. Lineage (GTDB taxonomy): Bacteria > Armatimonadota > Zipacnadia > Zipacnadales > UBA11051 > UBA11051. Next base: position 3,097 of record JALGTY010000244.1, on the reverse strand, counting down.
CACCGTCTCGCACCAGGGCTCATTCGGGTCATACACCAGTCCGGCATCTGTCAGCAGCTTGACCGTGGTATCAATAGCGCGGCTGGTGCCTCGCAGTATCACCGAGCGCCCTAGTTTCTCCATGCTCGCCAGCCCGCGGACCTTATCCAATTCCTCGAGTTGGTCCGGGCCCGCACTCGCACTCAGGCCCAGGACCACGGTCTGCTCATCTATCGGCGTCGGTGCGGGAATGCTCCTAAGCACTTCCAGCGCTATCTTGCGCAGCCGTTCGGGACCGTACACCGCAACCTTTTCTCCCACCCGCATCATGAAAAATGGCGCAGCCTCGTCCTCGTAGGAAAATGCCTCCGCCAGTCGGGCGATGACCGCGCCGACTTGCCCTGCGTCGGCCTCGGCGACGTCCACCCACTCCATTTCGCAGGCGGGCGCAACGTCGGCCTGCTCCTGGCTGTCGGCCGGGCCAAGGATCAGACCCAGTGCCACTGCAATACCGAGAAGCGTCGCCCATCGCTGGGCGCTGTGTGCGCAGTCTCTGCTCGACGATTTCATCCGGGCTCTCTCCTCACTCAGTCGTCCATTCCCTGCTCGCCGAGACAGCATGGAGCCGCCCCGTACTCACTAGTTCGCCGGGGCGGCGCGATCTCCTGCTCGCCGGAGTTGTTGCTGCTAACTTAATAAAGAAGAACACACCTTCGCATGAGAAGGTGTGTTCCTCAATCTACGGGTTCCCCCCGGACGACGCAATGACGCCGTTCCTTGATTTGCCCCGTAGCAAGCTTACTGGATCAACTGTACGATCTTGGCGCCGCCGCCAGCCCCTGTGGGCGTGCCGTAGACAGAATGATCGGAGCCGGTTATCTTGATTCTCTCGGCGATAAGGCTGCCCTCATGGAATCTGCCTCCGCTGCCAGTGATTTCGATGCCGCCGTTGGGTGCGTATAGTGTACCGGTGCTGGTGCGGCTGGAGCCGGCGAAATCAATTGCTCTAGTGTCGGAAGAGAGCGACATAAAAACCAGGTCTTCGGTGTAGGGGATGATGTCCTGACTGGAGCCGGTAAAGTCTATCTCGCCCTTTGCGACTATGGTCATGTTACAGAGATTGTGGCCGGATCCGCTGAACTTGACGTCGCCCTCCACCAGCAATAGACCGTTGGATGCTGTGAAATTGCTGCCGGATATCTTCACGTCACCGAGCACGTGCACAACGCCACCGAAATCCACACTTTGGCTTGAACCGCTAATCTGGATACTGCTGACTTCATAGTCCCATGGCAAGAAGTCATCCCATTGATAATCCACTGGATATGACAGAATTGCGCCCTCGGAATAACCGCCGTCAAACTGGTGGTTGGATCCGACGATGGTGATGTCGTTGCGATAGGTCAAGCTGCCGTAGAAATGCTGACTTGATCCGCTGATTTTCACCTTGGTGTTAGAATGGGCAGCCCCGTGAAACTGCTTGTTGGAGCCGGTAATCCAAATGCCTTTTACGGATGGGTTGGTGGAGTGCGCGAAGACGCAGGGCAGTGAGCCGCTGCTTTGCGTGACTTTGGCAGTCGCGGGACGGACGACATTCATCTGCTCCAGCCCGGCCACCTTGGCAAAGCTGTACTCCTCATCAACGTGCGCCTGCACAGTTACGGCGCATTCGTTGCTCTCCAGCACGCCATAGTCCGGGACCTCATCACCGGCGCTGTAGTATGTGACATCCTCGGCGGTATTGATGGCAACTTGAGGCCAGGGGTTAGCTTCATTGTTGGCTGACACGACATCGGTCAGCCGGGCGTTGGCCAGGTCGGTGTCTGGCAGTTGGTGGGCCGCAGCCATGGCGGCAGCATCGGCAACCGCTTGCGTGCGCTGAACCGCGACGGTCATGCGACCCAGGTCTATCGTCAGGGCCGCTATGCCCATCAGCGCGACCAGCGCGAGTAACACGGTAACCAATACAAGACCGCGCCGTGGCTCTGGTCGCCGCAGGCTCACCTGCTCTGCTCGAATTGTCCCGCCTCGACTCCGCATGGAGGCCATTCCCTTGGCTGCGCTGCTCAGTTATCACAGCGCGCACACTACTATCTATATATTGCCCCGATGCCGCTCTTCTTAAGAATAATATTCATTGAACTGTCAGCACGAATACTCATGTACGTCCGTGTACTGCAGTGCCGGCGGCCGCAACCTTACTGGATTAGTTGCACGATCTTAGTGCCGCCGCCACCCCCGCTCTCCGTGCCATAGATGTTGAAGTCAGAGCCGTTGATGGTGATCTTCTTGGCCATGATGCTGCCGTATTGATGGTTATGCGCGCTGCCGTTGTAGGTGATGCAGCCGTTGGGCGCAAAGAACGTTCCGTAGCAAGCCTGGGTGGAGCCGTCGAAGGTGATGACTGTGCTGCCGCTCGACGCCAGCGACATTAGCGCCAGGTTCTCAATGTAGGGCGTTATTGCCTGGCACGCGCCATTGAAGACGATTGTGCCCTTGGCGATTATGGTCAGGTTTTCGAGAATCTGGCCCGAGCCATTGAGTGTAACGTTGCCTTCGACCAGCAGCAGACCATTTGAGCCGTGGAAGCCGCCGCCGTTGATATTGACATTGCCCAAGACGTGCACACACCCCCCGAACTCTATGCTCTTGCCCGTGCCGTTGACGGTTACACTGCTTACTTCGTAGTCCCACGGCAGGAAGTCGTCCCAGGAGTGATCCACCGGGTAGCTGAGGATGGCGCCCTCGTGGGAGCCGCCATCAAGTTGGACGTTGGTGCCGTTGATTAGCAAGTCGTTGCGATAGGCCACTGAGCCGCCAAAGTACTGGTTTGAGCCATTGATTATGATCCCGGTGTTACAGTGGGTGTCCCCTTCGACACGAATGCCCGAGCCGTTGACGGTGATGCCCGTGGTCCATGTCGCGTCCTCGCCGGCAAACAGAGACGGATAGGCGCCGGCGATGGTGGCGACCTTGGCAGTGGCGGGGCGGACCACATTCATCTGGTCCAGCCCGGCGACTTTGGCGAAGCCATACTCCTCGTTGACGTGCGCCTGCACAGTTACGGCGTACTCGTTGCTCTCCAGCACGCCATAGCCCGGCACCTCGTCACCGCTGG